>CAXTCQ010000313.1:0-9601 GCA_964242965.1 uncultured Calothrix sp.
TTGTCTCCCTTGTCTCCCTTGTCTCCCTTGTCTCCCTTGTCTCCCTTGTCTCCCCTGTCTCCCTTTACATACCTTTAGGACGACGCGCTTTCTTAGTACTAATTGGTCCGAGGATTTGGTTGAGACTTCGCAATTGTTCTGCGGTTCCCATGCAGATGAGTAAATCCCCAGCCATTAAAACAGTATCGCCCGTGGGACCGCCGATGAGGCTACCGTCCACGCGACGAATTGCCAAAACTAATGCACCAGTTTGCGATCGCAGTCGCGCTTTTTGTAATGTTAGCCCAATTGCCGGACAAATTGCGGGGTCGAGTAACATCTCCTCCATGTAGAGTTGTCGATCGGCACCGGTGAGAATTCCATCGACAAAATCCATCACTTGCGGACGTAAAGCAGCCGCAGCCATACGCTTACCACCTGTAATATAAGGCGATATTACCGCATCCGCACCACCTCGCTGCAATTTCTGTACCGCTTCCTCGGTACTAGCGCGTGCGATCGCTCGAATTTGTGGATTCAAAGTTTTCGCAGATAGCACAGTATACAAATTTTCCGCATCTGACGGTAGCGCTGCCACAATACAAGCAGCGTTTTGAATACCTACCTGCAATAAAGTCTCATCCAACGTTGCATCACCTTGATATGCTGTATAACCCTCGGTTTGCGCTATCCGCATCGATTCAATTTCCGAATCAACAATCACAAACGGTACGTCCTCTGCCCGAAATTCCTTGGCAATTTGACGACCCGTCCGACTAAACCCGCAAATGATATAATGCCCTGATAAGGATTCCATTAGTCGCCGCCGCTGTCGAAGTCGAATTCCTTCTTGAAAGTAGCCTTGAATTACAGCTTCTGTAAATCGATTCACTATATAACCAATGGTGATTACACCCATTAAAATTAAAGCAATGGTAAATAATCTTCCCCGATTGCCAAGCGGATTGGTTTCACCGTAACCAACGGTAGCCAAGGTGATTACAGTCATATACGCTGCATCTTGCCACGACCAATGCTCTACTAGCATGTACCAGCCAGTACCAATGAGGAAGACACCCGCAAGCGCGAATGCCCCTAGCATTAACTCTTGTTGAATACGCTGATATTTTTGCTCTAGCGTTGAGTACACAGTTTTATTCACACCGTCACTCACAAAGAATATATCCAAGCATAAAATTAAGCATTAAATTTAAAGATAAGTATTGCTTCTTCAAATTGAGAAGTTTTTTGTCGGGACTCTCATGCGGCGAATATACAACTATATAATGAAAGACTTTTAGGAGTTAGGTTAGTGAGCATCGAAACCCTAGCAACAGTACAACCAACATCAGGGACATCTACATCAGAGAATTTTGACAACGGCAGCTTCGATAAAGCCGTTATGTCTACCTACGGGCGGTATCAACTGGCTTTAGAACGAGGTGCAGGGTGTCGCGTTTGGGATACCCAAGGACGCGAGTACCTCGATTTTGTTGCCGGAATCGCTACTTGTGCCCTTGGACATGCCCATCCCGCAATGATTGAGGCTGTAACGCGCCAAATTCAGAAGCTACACCACGTTTCTAATTTGTACTACATTCCCGAACAGGGAGAGTTAGCAAATTGGCTTGTCAAGCATTCTTGTGCTGACCGAGTTTTCTTTTGCAATTCGGGTGCAGAGGCAAACGAAGCCGCGATTAAACTAGCTCGTAAATATGCCCATACAGTATTAAAAATCGCTCGCCCTATTATTCTAACGGCACATGCCAGTTTTCACGGGCGGACTTTAGCCACTGTTACTGCTACCGCGCAGCCCAAATATCAGAAGTATTTCGATCCCCTGATGCCGGGATTCCATTACGTCCCCTATAACGATTTTGCAGCAGTGTCCGAGGCAATCGGCGAACTTGATGAAGGTGACTACGGGGTTGCGGCAATTCTCATTGAACCATTGCAAGGAGAAGGTGGAGTACGTCCCGGTGATATTTCCTATTTTCGCAAGCTACGGCAAATTTGCAACGAAACTGGGGTATTACTGATTTTTGACGAAGTGCAAGTGGGCATGGGACGCAGCGGTAATTTCTGGGGTTACGAACATTTGGGAGTCGAACCCGATATTTTCACGAGTGCTAAGGGTTTAGGGGGTGGTATCCCAATTGGGGCAATGTTAGCGAAGCGATTCTGCGATGTTTTCCAACCTGGGGAACATGCGAGTACCTTCGGGGGAAATCCTTTTGCTTGTGGTGTGGCGCTAGCTGTGTGCGAGACTTTAGAGAAAGAAAATATACTTGCGAATGTGCAAGCTAGAGGCGAACAATTGCGGAATGGCTTGCAGCAACTAGCTTCTAAATATCCAAGCTATATACGTGAAGTCCGAGGCTGGGGTTTAATTGATGGTATGGAATTACACGAAAATACCGAATTTACTTCGAGCGATGTTGTCAATGCTGCCATCAAAGAAGGATTGTTATTGGTTCCTGCAGGACCGAAAGTAATCCGATTTGTACCGCCATTAATTGTTACCGAAGCTGAAATTAATATGGCATTGGAAAAATTGGATAATGCGATAAGCAAAGTTTGATAGCGAATGCGATGCCGTTGTGGAAATTACTTTCTTTGGTATCGCATAAGCGCCCAGCGTAAATAATTAAGTAGGCGTAGGTTGGGTGGAACGTAAGCGCAAAGCGCAGGCTACGCCAACGCGCTTCGCGTTCCCGAAGGGTAGTGGAACCCAACTATTAAATGTTGGGTTTCGCTAATGCGCTACACCCAACCTACAACCCTGCTCTGTGTCATTAATTTTGATGGGTTTATTAGGCATTAAAACCCTTGGAGAGACGCGAAATTTCGCGTCTCTACATCCTGCAAAATTAATGACAAGTCGGGGGATCTACTGACCCCTCAGAATTAAATTTTGTAATCAAAATTGGCAGTGTGAGGATATCAATCTTGCACTAATTCAAAATCTTCTTTAGTTGCACCGCAAACTGGGCAAACCCAATCTTCTGGTATTTTCTCAAACGGTGTTCCCGCTTCGATTCCGCTATCTGGGTCGCCGACCTCTGGGTCGTACTCATAATTGCATACAGTACATACATACTTACCGGACATATTCACCTGCCTAGATTAAGGTTTGATATTAATTATCTACCGGATGCTGACCATAAAAAGGCAAAGCCTCAGACCAATCAGGACGCTTACCTTGCTGCCAATCAAAATTCGCAAGCTCCAAAATACTCGTCACCGTCGCGGCTAAACCCAATTTAGCCTCTACCAATTGATAACTATCATCCCAACTAGCTAACTTCTCCTGCCATACGGTCGGTGCAAAAGCGGTATCGGGTAACAAAGCAGTTACTCCCAACCCATCTTTATCAACTTGATAAATTGCCCCAAATACTTGTCCCCGTTGGGCTTGCATCTGCACAGCAATAATATTTCCCCCCTTACCCCTTTGCCAAGCAACAGCAGCCAAAGTCGAAACCGCAAACACGGGAATACCTAACTGCTGACCTAACGTTCTCGCTGCTACCATCCCTATACGAGTCCCCGTAAAACCACCAGGTCCCTTGGCAACCGCAATAAACGCCATATCTTGCCAAGTTTGCGGCTGAATAAAATCCATTAAATATTTATGTAGATGGCTGGATAACTCGCGTTCCAAATTCCACACTTGCCAACGTGTATCCTCAGAAAAATTACTAATAGCCAAACCTAATTCGGGTGTGGTGGTATGCAGTGCTAATCCGTATTTACTTACTTCCATCTTTTGCGTCAATTCCCGTAGGACAGGTATACCGTCTTAAATTGTCGGGGCAAAAACTTCTGTAGCTTTAGCTACCGAGTTTAGATGTGATGTGCCCTGATTTGACTTAAAGTATTTTAAAAAGACTGAAAAGCCATTTAAAACGAGTTTATTTTCTGTAAATAATAATTTATATAAATCCACTAACGTTCGACGACTGATAAATTCCCGTTCTTGAGATGCTAAAAGTAGCATTCCCGAAAAAGTAAAACCAATTATAATGATGCCACCTATAAATAATCCTAATAAACGTAACCAATAACTATTATCAACTATCTGCAATAACTGAAACGCTAAATCTTCATGTTCGACTTCTT
Source organism: uncultured Calothrix sp. (assembly GCA_964242965.1). Taxonomy (GTDB): domain Bacteria; phylum Cyanobacteriota; class Cyanobacteriia; order Cyanobacteriales; family Nostocaceae; genus JANNFJ01. The sequence goes on from CAXTCQ010000313.1 coordinate 4,102, forward strand.
CCGCTGCGTGCCACTCCCACAAATCTTTCATAATCGGGGTAGCATTTTTGAATACATTTTGATTGAGCGCTAAATCGGTCAGCATAGCTGTGAAATGCTCAAAACCCGCTATCGTTGCTAAACTAATCTTTGCACCTAGCTTTTTTTCTAGCACCGAAGCGAAGACAAAATCGGCAAACTTCAGATATCCTTCAAATCGATACCCCTGCAAACGTAAAACTTGATTGTATTTATGATGCATTTGACCGTGGCTCATCTCTTGAGCGGTGAAACCACGAATTTGCTGTTTCAAGCCAGAATCTTGAATATATTTTAACTGGTTCTGCATTATCCGTACCGAAAAATATTCAAATGCAGGCAAGTATAAATTAATTCCATTAAAAAAATGCGTTAAAACCAATTTGTTATTCAGCCACAGTCTGGGAATGTCATCGGCAAATTGAAAATTTATTTTTCTTGCTCTTACTTTCTTTGAATTTAACGCTCTGCGCTCAAAATGCCTATTTACAATCGACGATTGCAAAGATGGAGGACTGTAAGTATTCTTATTAACTGTCTCATTCATAACGTAATAATTAAACAACTAAGATATAAGAGAAATTCATTAACTTCAGTATAAATACTAGCATTATTTTTTGAGTTTAAAAAAATTATAAATTTTCCGTCTCAAGTCTGAAGATAAGATATTATTTAAACTTATGCAACTTTATTAAGACTTACGCACACTATACGAAAAACTAAGCATTTTAGTCCTTGGAGATCGGAACCTACCCCCCTTTAAAAGGGCAAGGCTGTTTCATTTTTTATACAGAAAACCTGTAAGCAATGATTATTTCGTTCAAATTTTAGGCAGTCGTAGGGGCGGGGTCTCCCCGCCCCGACAATATCGTTGGTAAACTTATTATCGGGCGTAAAATGAAACAGCCCTGCTTTTTAAGGGGGGTAGGTTCCGATCTAATTTGTAGCAGTTTCATATTAAATTAGTATTAGAAGCAAAAAGCTTGATACACGGTTTTTAGACTTCAGTACTCTACTTAATCTAAAATATTTCCATTGTCTTACTTAAAATTACTTAAATATTCAAGAAAGCACACGGTCAAGTCATAACCAAAATTGTCGGTAATCTTCAACATACTGCCGCATGGTTAGGGGTGGACGACCCAACAATCTTTCTGTATCTGACGTAACAGTACCCGCTAATCCCAAACGAGCAGTTGTATAAATTGCTGCCATAATTAAAACTAAATCTATCTTCAGCCCGCGATCGCGCATTTCCCAAATAAATTTTAGTAAGGAGGGGTTAGTGTAGCGGATTTGTTTACCCAAAACTGATGTGAAGATATCTGCTACTTCATAGTAGGTCAAAGCTTCATTACCGGTGAGAGCATAAGCACAGTTATGCCCATCTTCAATTAAAGCACGCACTGCAACGGCAGCAATATCCCGCACATCAATAAAGCTAGTTTTACCATTTCCCGCTGGCAAGAACAATTCACCATTTTTGATATCCTCTCGGTGTGTAGTGTTCAAATTTTGCATGAAAAAGCTGGCACGTAAAAAGGTGGCTTGAATGCCCAATTCGGTGATATAGCGTTCAATTTGCGAGTGCGGTACAACTTTGTTACGTTCGGCTCCGAGTATCGAAAGAAACACTATATGCTCAACACCTGCTGCAATAGCTGCTTGTAGCGCTGGGGCAATTTCTTTACGAACGTTGGCAAGGGCAGGTGGACGCACTAAAAAGAGTTTGTTGACTCCAAGAAAACCACTAGTAAAAGTGTCGGGATTGGTAAAATCGAATGGGATACAGTGAATGCTGCTACCCAGAATTTGTTCAGCTTTGTCGGGATTTCTGACTGCTGCTACTGCATGACAATTTTGCTGTTGCAATAATCGAATAACTTCAGCACCAACATTTCCGGTTGCACCCGTGACCAAAATTTTCAACATCTTTTATTTACCAGCGATCTAATCTATATAGTAGACTTCCATAAAAAATATCTAATTAAAGAACCAAAGCGTGGTTCGTGTCATGAATGGGGGTATATATATTTACCACAGAGACACGCTTTGGTTCGTGTCATTAATTTTGAGGGGTTGCTAGATCCCCGACTTCTTGGAGGATGCAGAAGAGCGAATCAGGGGTAAGACCCTCAGCATTGGTAACATATGGCTTTATCGAATGCCCTGTTAGACCGCCCTACCATAGAATGGTAGGGCTAATCGAAACGAAGCCTGCTGAAAGCAGGCTTTGTTCCGATTAGCCCCAGGCTTAAAGCCGAATGGCACTAAGAAGAGCGATCGCAAATGCATTCAAAAGCTAAAAGTGCTGAATTTAAAAGAGTTAGGCAAGCATCAACTTTTTACGTAATAAGCGTCTAGGCTTAGTCATACGAGGGTAAGCCTTGGGACGACGCTTTAAAACTCTGGGTTCAACTCGGTTCGGACGTTGTGGTACAAGCTTATGAACAATAACTTTAAGGAGTGTATGGTAAACCCGATAGCGTTTAAAACTAGCAACAGACAGAAATTGAGGGAGGAAATTAATTAGATGATGACGAGTTCCTTGTAAAGATAACCTTAATGAAGGTGTGGAATAAGTAGTCCCAGCATCCCACATCAAACCACGCAGTAAGTTATAAGCCAGCAGAAAAGCGTAAATTTCTTTACGTATCATTTCAGGTGTCTTACTTCGTAAAATGTCCATACGAGAGCGAAGTTTTCAGATGTTGAAAATTTAATTCCACATTCGGTGCGTTCTCGATAAAGTTGTGTTAATGCAGCAGTTGGAAATTCTTTAGTATCTAATAAAGTGGTAATCAAGCTCACAGATTGAGTACGAAAACCGGGAACATCAATTGAATAAGTTATTTCACGTATGTTTTGAGTGTTTCTGGTAGAAATTGAATCGAATTACGGTCAACATCAATTGCAATCTCCGGTAAGAATAAATCGAGAAACTCAATAAAGAATGTCGAAATTAATTCTTTAAACAAGCGGTCATGGTCAATATTTTCATCAGTCATTTTTGACATATACTAACTGTTATTTAGATAAAAATATTATAGCTCAAACTATTCTCAGTATTATCAATTATTTTTTATAAAAGTAAAATAGAAAGAGTTTTTTTATTTTTATATCACCGCGAAGTTGTCGGATTTTGCGACTATGCATGGAAGCATAGAAAGGGGTACAAACAAAAAACAATCTTCGTACCCACATGGCATATACTGCTGACTGGATAATTCGATTTTGGTAGGGAATCGGTAAAATGAATATATTTGGTCGGGTAGTAATGCGTCCGAACCTATGGACACGAGTTTACCTTTGATATTGCCAAATTCGCTAAAGAGGAGTTCACCCCTGTTGCTGCGATCGCGGTGACGAAATCCGAAAATCAAACTTAGTTGGGTAGCCTGGGTTTGTGTTTTCACCGAACGGTTGCCCATCTATCGACTTGTATCTTAGTAAATTCAATTTGATACATTATGCAGTTTCTTTCTTGTATCCTTTATATTCTTCCCAAGTCACAGTACCATTGATACGTCTATCTTCTCTAGCTTCTATAACAGCTTTCAAATCTTCCTCATCTTCTATATCATCAATTCGCTTTAAATGTGCAAGTATCTCATCTAAAGTACTGTCATATGCTTGTAACAGCACATTGATAGCTTCGATTGTCTCTTTTCTTTCTTGTTCACTTTTCATTTTTCCTATCACTATTGTCTATAGGACTACTATTTGATTTTTGAAAAGATACGTAAGGTGTGTGTTAGCTTCTCGTAACGCACCATTGCTAAGGACTCGGTGCGTTACGACGGACGTCTAACGCACCCTACAATACTTAACTAGTTTCACCTAAAGGCTACTTATTTTTGCATATAAGAATTTGCGACAACCACACTAAATAGCGATCGCCGCATTTAAAATAAGCCATATTTTTACGTCAAGTCGGAACTAATTCACCCGGACGTAATTTAGACCATTTGCCCTTTTCTTCCTTGAAACTGAGACATCCGACAACATCCCATTCCATCTCTATAATTTCACCCGCTGTACGAATGTTGACATTAATCGATGGTTCATTTGGTTCAAAAGTGGGGGTTTCGGTCAAATGAGGCTGTTGGTGCTGAGTTTCTACAGCATTATAAGTTACGCATCTGTCTACGTAATGGCAGTTGACACAAACACACATAAGCAATCAACTCCAGGAAGTTATATTGTTAATCTAGCTTAAGGCACACCGTTATTGATTTAACTTTGGGTTTATTTTAATTAAATTAATGTCTAACTTGATTCTGCCGACCTTATCACCGGAAAATTACCCTTTTAGCTTAGAACTAATGCCGCAACCCGTTTACTTGGTCGGTGGTGCGGTACGAGATGCAATTTTAGGAAAAAAGCGCGAATATCTCGATTTAGATTTCATTCTGCCGATAGATGCAGTAAAAACTGCTAAAAATATCGCCGCGTATTACAAAGCAGGGTTTGTGTTACTCGATGCCGAAAGGCAAATTGCGCGGGTGGTATTTCCTAATGCTACGGTTGATATTGCTCAACAGGAAGGAGATAACTTAGAGACAGACTTGAAAAGAAGGGATTTTACGGTGAATGCGATCGCATTCAATCCCCATACCCAAAATCTCATCGACCCACTACACGGTTACGACGATATCGAAAAGCGTCTCCTGCGAATGGTATCACCAAAAAACCTCGAAGATGACCCGTTGCGGTTGATGCGGGGGTATCGTCAAGCTGCACAATTGGGGTTTGAGATCGAAAGCGTTACACAAGCGACTATTCAAAAGCTTGCACCACATCTTAGCAAAGTTGCCGCCGAGAGGGTACGTACCGAATTAGGTTATATGCTGGCAAATTCAGCGGGTACAACTTGGATAGTTAAAGCAGGTGAGGATGGATTGCTAAAACCCTTCTTTAAGAATATGAGCGAACAGGGGCTTAAGCGCATTCTCAAAGTAGATATTGCAGCGGCAGAATTATCTAAAACTTGGCATCAATTGGGAGTCGAATTAAATAAATGCGTCCGCGATACAGTCAAAACAACTTGGTTGGGTATTGCCAAACTTGCTTGTATGGTTGACTCGAAACCCGAAATTGCAGAAATAGAATTAATGGAATTAACTTATAGCCGCGCCGAAATCAAAGCTGTAACAACCGCCCTGAAACTGTTCCCGCAGTTAAACAACCTGCAAATGCCATTGCGAGAACAGTATTTTTTCTTCCAACAGGCGGGGTTTGTATTCCCAGCTACAAGCGTATTAGCACTAGCTCATGATAATCTGGTAGGGGGCATTGCACCATTTATTGCCCGCTACCTTAACCCTGACGATCCGGTCGCTCATCCCACTTTATTGCTGAGTGGGAAGGAATTAATCATAGCATTAAACCTACCAGCTTCGCCACTGGTAGGAAATTTGCTAACCGAAATTGCTGTAGCCCAAGTCGAGGGAAAGGTTTCGACGCAGGAAGAGGCGATAGA
>CAXTCQ010000314.1:0-9471 GCA_964242965.1 uncultured Calothrix sp.
CCGCGAACTGGTTTAATTAATTTTATTTATTATTATATAGTGATAATGGATTTTTGACTTTTGATGTTTCAATCCCGCGAACGGGTTTCATTTATTTGAAAGTTCTTTGCGCTCGATTAAAGGCGTTCCAATCGAAGTTTCAATCCCGCGAACGGGTTTCATTTATTTGAAAGCCTTGTATCAACACATGCAGCGAGATTATCAGCAGGTTTCAATCCCGCGAACGGGTTTCATTTATTTGAAAGCCAGAGTACTACGTGTGGCTTGAAGCGTCTATTTTGGTTTCAATCCCGCGAACGGGTTTCATTTATTTGAAAGTCCGCCAGCCAGAACCCCGTTACAGAGGCATTCCCGGCAGCCATTTTGGCGGGACTGTTTTAAAAGTCTATTTCAGCCATTGCTAAAAGCGAATTATGAAATAGTCAAAAAGCCAAAACTATTCAATTATCAAGGTTCTGTCGATTTGGCGGGAGGTGGGGGGGTTTTGCCCGTGCTTTCCCCTGCCAAAAAAATTTACTAACATCATACTAGCATCATAATATGATTGTATCTTCTTGTCGAGGTTGCTGGGAACCATAGGTAATAGTCTTACGCACCGAACCAGCATCCAAAACATAGATACGTACTGAATCTTCAGCAGGTTTAATCAAATTTTCAACTTGAACCTTTAATTTAGCAAACTTTACGGCAGTCAAAAAACATTCAAAGACGCTGTACTGAGTCCAAGTCCCATAGCCAGTGAGCATTTTATGTAGTTTAGTTCTGCGCTTATTCGCCGCTTTACTATCCGGCAAATCGTAAATTATCAGATAAAACAAAGTACTCATCGTAGTGCCAGTGACTTATAAGGAACTCCTTCTTGTAAATGCCGACTCAATAAACGTGCTTGCAATTCGATCGCACGACGATAGCTACATTGATAGCCAAAGGTCGGATGTTTAAACTCGTCATTCATTTTTCGTTCCCATGCTTGCAAAAACTGTTTGCGTCCAGCTTCTGAAAGACGATATGCACCAAGATGATCGGTAAAATCATCGGGTTTAATTTCTTTGTGGCTGATAACCGAAAGTATCAAATTATCTGCAATCAACGGACGAAATTCTTCCATCAAATCAAGAACCATTGCAGGTTGTCCTCTGGTTGCTTCGTGCAAATAACCAACATAGGGGTCTAAACCAGCCATATGTACCGCAGCTGTTACCTGTACTTGCAACAGTCCATAGGCAAATCCCAATAATGCATTGACTGCATCTGTAGGAGGACGACGATTTCTTCCCTTAAACGACCATTGTTCCTCTAACATAGCCGACCAAGCCGCAAAATATTCTCTTGCTGCTAAACCTTCCACACCTCGTACTTCGTCAATAGTTGTTTGTTCGTTGACTAGCTGTTTGCGGGATTTGAGGGGATTGTCCTTTTGGTCGTGACGGTATAAAACAACATGTTGATTGTGGATTTTGCCAGTAACAATTGTTTTGACGATCTCCAAGCGATGGGCTTCATCGCAATAAGCAGCATACTGTGCCAGCCGCAACTGACCGTTACGCGAGTATGCGGGAAGTGCCGAACCCAAGTATTTACCGAACCCGGAAAGGTAATGTACGGGCATTCCCAATTCCAAGGCATACACTAAAGCATCACCAGTAATCTGGGGATTTCCCATCAATACGACTTGTTCGACAGTTTGAGCCGGAACTGATTTCTTTTCCCAACCGCCATCTTCTTGTTTTAAGGCGACTTTAAAAGCTTCCGCAGCTTTGCTTAAAACTGCATCCGGTTGAGTGACATATAAGACAGACATAATTTATACCTCAATGCGTAATTTTCTGATTTCTTTTGGCAAACAAATATTCTGCAAGCTACAATCTCGACATTTTTTAGGATGGTCAATGGGTGCAGGCATTTTGCCACCAATTGCAGCCCGTGCGGATTGAATTGCTTGCTCTGTGGCTTGTCGTAATGCGGGTGTAAAATTTACCCGTTCGCGGCGACGGTTCGCGTAGTAGAAAATTTCTCCGTAGGGAATGGAGCCTCCTGTGCGTTCTTCTAGACATAAAGCCGCACCGCACAGTTGAAAATGGTCGCTAAGGTGGTTTGCCATGCGTCCCTTTTTAAATTCCAGAGGAATTAGCTGATTGTCTTTTTCTTCCACAGCATCGATAATGCCATTGATGAGAAGGCGATCGCACCACACCCACTGATGTCGATAAACTACCTTGTCACCTTCAACATTTTTACCTTCGTCATCAACGTTACGGTGCAGGTGGCGACCAATGATAATGTGTTCGTTATCGGCATTTTCCCCAAGTTCGTATTCGAGAAAGAAACGACGGGGGCAGTATTCCCAAGCGTTGAGATAAGCTAGGGGAAGATAGAATTGTTCGTTCATTTGTCAGTTGTTAGTTGTTAGTTGTTATTTGTCGGTTGTCAGTTTTCATTGGTAAGAGAGTGTTTATAAATTTGGCAAAAGCCTTAAATTGTCATGCTGAATGGAGCGACAGCGTAATGAAGCATCTCTAGACTACGCTTCAAACCCTAGATTCTTCGTTCCTCAGAATGACAGATTTTATTTATAAACACTCTCTAAGGGCTTATAGCTTATTTACAAGTCGTTACATACTTGGGTTTATTTCCACTCACTCACTTAGGAGTTGGTAATGATTTACGAGTTATAGAATTCTTAGGTTTGGGTGATTTTTGCGTTCTGTTTATCCCCAAAGCGATTTGTGTTTGTCCCATTCCCATTGCGGTTTTACGTCCTACCCCAGCAAAGAACGCAAAATTTGCCAAAATAGTCGCAATTCGCGCCGTTTCAACATCACTAAATCGATAGCGTACCCAACCCTGCGCTCCAACTTCCGTACCTCCTTCCATCTTTAGTGCGTAGGTTTTGAGTTCGTAGGCTGTAACTAGAGTATTCCATTCGCAAGCCGGAAGATGATACTGTTGGGGTGCAAAAATATTCCACCGTCGTTGTAGCGAGTTAAACACCAATTCGGGTAAAGGAAAGGTTTGCACCCCTTGATTTTGCTTGAAGCTGGTGGGTGATAAAAAGTTTAATTCAATATCATTTAAAACCTGTGGGGGATTAGATAATAAAGCATAATCAGCCGCACCAGCTAGTTGATGGGTTCCCGGTAGTGCGTACATATTCCGCAGTACAAACGGGAAATCTGCTAATACTAAAGATTGGGTTTCTGACTGCTCAAACCCCCGCATTAAAGGCTCAATTAAACCACCATCCAATAAACCAATCCGAAAATAAAAATAATCTCCTACACGCACCCCGCCCTGACGGCGATTTCCCAACAGTCCCGAAATTGTCAATGGTGAATTTTGGCTGGCATGGACAGCTTCAGCAACCGATGGATTTGCTGCTGCGAACCACTTGAGAACCAGTGCGTGCAATGCACGAGCTAAAGTAGGGGGAATATCTCCTACATCCGCAGCCGCAAGTTCGATAACTATTGAATGCAATGTAGTAGATTTATACTGCGGCAACGACATTTCCGGCTCCATAAAATACTCCTTTTGGTAGATGAATTTCTTCGGGTAATTGTTCGTATTGTGCTGTAGTTAATGTCGCTCGAAAAGCTTGCCAATCATTTTTTTTATTTTCATCGCTTTTTTTGGCAACTATATATTCACCGTGTAATTGTGCCTGACTTACCAAACTAACAGGAGGCATGACAATACGGTTATAAAGTAGTATTCGAGTTTCGCTTGATAAATCTAACGGGTTTAAAGGATGCAAGCAGGTGTAATCACCAGATTTATTTTGCATGATATTATCGGGAATTTGTATTACTTCAACTCTAATTTTTGCAGCCCATTTCCCTAAACGTATCCAACGGGGAATTTTGATAGTGTTTGGGGCAATAATATAAGTTCGATATTGACTACCAACTGCTAATTCTTTTGCTTTTCCATAATTAATTGGATAATTTTTATCTGCACCTTTATCGCCAAACTGTTTTGATTTCCCATAATAGCCAACTTGAGCAGCTTTAAAGGTATTAATTTGATAAGACCAATTGATTGGTTGAGCGGGGAATACATAAATTCCAGCTTGATTTAGATGGAGAAGGTTTTGTTCGGCATCTGCATCTAAATATGTCGGTTTTTGTGCTAGTTCTCCTTGCAATCGATATGGTTGGGGAATGTAATTAACAGTAAATAATGCAAAACTTAGCCCCCAATTATGTAAATATTTTTCAGTTTCATAGAGAATCCCCATTTCCCTTGTAGCGAAGAAAACATTATCGTGTAGCGTCAACGTGCAGTGATATAGTGGCATTTTTGTTGGTTACAATTTTGTTTTTTTAAACCGTTGGCAAATAGAGGGTTCAACCCCTCAGCCGCGCCGAAATATCTCGTAGGGGCACGATATATCGTGCCCCTACAATACCGTGGGATAACGAAAAATCGTTGTACGAGGGGTGATGCTCCTTAATCGCCAGCAGTATCTTTAAAGAAGTCGGGGTTCTGGGCAGCACAATCTTTCTTATTTTTTCTTTTTCAACGCTCCAAAGGATTCTGCGTAGGCTTTAGTTTGCCCATATAATGCAGTCATGGTTTCTACTAAACGCGCTTCATCTTGGTAAAGTGCGTTAATTTCACCGACTAAATCATCTAACTCAGAACCAAAAATCAACTTTGTTTTGCGTATAGGTTCGTCGTTGAGTAAATTATTCGTCACCGTTTCTACCTGCTGTAAAACATCACTAATCGGAGCATCTACATCACCTTTTAAAGCATCGTAAAGTGCCTGGGTATAGTGTAAATTACTAAAGATTTCGCCATCACAGAATATTATTCCGGCAATATAATTACGCATCGTTCCCGTGCGCGATTCTTGAGCGCCGTATCTTTTAGTACGGAATAAGTTGCCTAACACATAAAGAAAACCTTCATAGGTAGGGTCGCGTAGGGTTTCGACTGTGGGAAATGTTACCTCTGGAATAACATGGTCTAATTCGTTGATGCTACTACGCATTTCTCCAGCTTCGCTCATTGTTCCACCTTCAAATGGTGCATTAAATGTGAAACTACGATGGGATTCTTCGTAAGCGCTGAGAGAAAAAGCTGAGTCAGAATATACTTTAGAACGTTCGGAACCACTGTCACCGATCGCAAATCCATAAATAATGCAATCTGGACATTTTTTGCAGGATTTTTCACCATTATATTCGCAATATTTATCCTTATTCGTGTCATCCGCGCTGGTGAGATTTAAACCACGCAGTAATTCGCGTCCAGTAAGTCGTTCGGGGGTGGTTTGTTTGCGCTTGAACATTACCAAACGACTGATTTGTTTTTTGCTTGCATCTGTGGTTCCTAAACCTGCTTGGGTTCTTGCTGTGTTGAGTATGCCGTCAGTTTGGAAGACGGGGAATGATTGACTGTGACGTAGCATGATGAAGTGGATATACTTTCCAGATGCCAAACGGGGGAAGGCGGGTTGAAATTCGGGTTTTAATGTTTCGAGAATGCTCATGATGATGGCTCCTTGTGTTTGAAATGGGATGATTTGTCTCGCGCAGAGACGCAAAGGCGCAAAGAAGATGAGAGTTTGAATAGTATGAAGAAAATTAGGATGATTTTGCAGATTTTTCTTGCAAAGCTAACCAACGATAAGCAAATTCTGCCCCTGATTTGATGCGGTTGCGATTTTCTTGTAATAATGCGCGATCGCCTTTATAAAGTTCCAGAAATAGTTCGCGGACGCAGGTTGTTATAAAAGTATGAATTGCTGTTAATTCTCGTGCTTCTCTGGTGGCAATATCTACAGATTTATCCATTATTAATGGACGTTTATAGACTTCTTGACGTTGTATAGCATCTTTAATTTGTCCGGAAGCTTGGAAAATTAAATCATCCACATCTACTTGTTGGGGAACTGATAAAATCAATTCCAAGGCTTTGGATATTGGCAATAAAATTGTGTGACTTGATTCGCCTAAATTTGCTTGATAAAATACGCGATATTGTTGCACTATTTTTTCGATTATTTTCATTAGGTAGACTCCTTTATTTGCTTCTGAATTATCTTGTTTTACCCATATTTGGGCATATTGCCAATAACGTTTAACTTCTTCTTGGCTTGGTATATCCCGTTTATCGCGTCTTAATCCCTCTTCAGCTAAACAAAAAATATTGACTACATTTGTTGTCACCTCCCGAACCGTTTTGATTAAATCTCTCCATTTGGCATCTGGTGGAGAACTACGAGTATCTAAATGCAGACTGTAGGCAATTAAAAGTCGCTGCATTGCCTTTTCAAAATCCTGAATCCGCAATGCATTAGATAGTCCTAATAAGTTCCAAAATGATGCAGGTGCATCAAGAATTACAGACTCTTTAAAATCGCTATCGCTGTTATAAAGTGGAACTGAACTACTAGTAGCGATTACCTTCACTCCTAACAGTATGGAAAGCGAGAAAGCTAAGAAAGCTGGCTGCACCCATGCATCGGTAAGTGTTTTACCTCTTGTTGTTGTGTAACTCATTGCCATAAAAGGTAAATCTTTACCATTATATTTATCTTTTTGAAAGCGTCCTGATTCTGGGTCGTCAGTTAACCAAGAAACTGATTGTAATGCACTCAAATTCATCTCATTTGCTAGCCATTGTTTGCGGACATCCCAAAGGTTAATTTGCTTCATGCTATTAACTAATAATTTGATAGCAGCAGCCGTTTGTGGAGAATAGACATAAGCTGGAAAAATATATAAAAAGACTGGCTGCTGTTCTTCTAATTTTCCGGCTGGTACTGACCAAAAAGCTTGTCTTAGTAACATTTCTAGGGCATAGATTTTGGAAATACCGCGTTTAATTTGTCTCCCTCCAAGGGCATTTTTATTACTATATTGCTGCGGCTTAAATAAAACTACTGAATCCATTTGGTCTTCCGATGTAAACTCACCCGAACTTAAGGAACAAATAGGTTGTTTTGCTAACTTTGTTTTGGCATTGGCATAAGCAGTAAATTCAGCCTTGAACGATGGGCGATCGCTTGACCATCCTTTAACTTCTAAATATTGATTTAAGTATTCATAGAAAATATCGCGGATAGGGCTAGATTGTGATGGGAGTAAATTATTTTCACTTGCCCAATTTGCTAAATCTTCTGCCCATATTTCCATGCGTTCTGAGATATCTTCTGGCTTGAGAGTTGCATGAGTAGCAACATAATATGCTGCCGCGTGATACCAACCATAATTAACACCACCCGATTGTACTTGTGTTTGTTCGGGAGATATTTTATCTTGCAATCCTAATTTATTTAGTATCCAATTGATATATTCTATTGAATCACCAAAAAACTCTTTCTGAGTTATAAAAATAAATTCAGCAATTCTATCGGCACGAATATCTTCACCTTGTTTCAGAAATTCTCGCTCAGTTTCAGTTAAACTTAATTTCTCTAAACGTTTGGGTGTTGCCGGGTCTTTAATATTTGCTACCTTGACTTCAATAACTCGTGGCAGTTTGGGAATTAGTTCGACTGGGGAAAATAATTCTAAGGTTTGTGGTGCAACTTTTAATCCCTTACCATCTCGTTTAAAACCGATATCTCCACCTATCATTTTACTTCCTAAAGCTCCACTTACTTGATTCCAAATAAATTCTTTAAGTTTGTTAACATCTAAAGTTTCATTATCTGGTGGTGCAAGATAAATTGCACCTTGAGCAAAGAATAAAATTGGCTCCCAATTCAAGCATTTAGCAAAGTTAATTGTGGCGTTATGAATACCATTACTCAGGATACCTATGGTATCTCGCAGACGGTGATAAACCAATCTTTTGCTAATACTTAAAAATCGCATTTGTTCCCGCAGTCTATCTCCTCCGGTTTGAGTATCTACATCTGCTGGGTCGCTAAAATGTACAGCAATATCACCAAAAGCAAGCAAACGACGCAGGGGTATTTCTAAACGACGACGGTCTTTAATTTTAAATACTCCCCAATTGGCAGGGTAAATATTTGTGCCGACTTTATTCTGGGTATTTTGGGCTAAGTAAGCAATTTCAGGTAAATACTCTTGCCATTCCGACCAAAATAATTGAAATTCGAGTTTTTCTCCTAAATTGCGGCATAGATTAATAATTTCTTCGACTTCCCAATTTTTTGGCGTTTCTTCTCCTTGACCGTTGCAATACTTATTGTAATCGTGCAAAGTTAATCCCAAACAAAGTAAATATTTTTCAATATCCGATAAAGGTTGATGTAAATATTTACTAATATTCCAAGCTGTGAGTAAGCCATTGAGAACGTGAACCAGTAAATTTTGGTCAGCACGACTCGACCACTTTTGGGCTTTTTCTTGAGCATAAGAGTCACCAAGTTGAGATAATATTTCATAGTGAGCTTCATAAGAACCACCTAAAGCTGAAATTAAGGCAAATTCTCGTTCGAGAGATGGTAGTAGTTTCTCAATATACAAACGTAAAATTGGGTCTGTATCTTCTAGGAGAGTCTCAATTAGTAGTGTTTGTAGAAGGGTAGACATAATTCAAAAGTTAAAAAATAGTAGATTCAAATCGCGTGTTATTGAATTTTTTTAAGTGCCATTTTAAGGCTTCTAAAAGTAAAGCATCCTGATTAAATGCACAGGCATAAGCTTGTTCGCTAGCGTCAACTAAACGATATAAACCAAATAGAGGGCTGAGATTAAGAGTGCGGCTAACTTCCCAATGGCTACTCTGTTTATTTTTATTGACTGGGACTAAAAAAGTCAGTAGTTTCTTTTGTCCCAAACAAGTGATGACCTCAGATTGGGGATGTCCAATTAAATTTAATTTATCTACTAAACAAAGTTCGCCAATTTTTAACTCGCTGCTGTTACGGTTACATTGCAAACTAATGTTGTCAATTCGTTCATCTACCCATGACTGAATGCGAAGATAAACATTGATAAATTCATCGGAAAATTCCTCTTCACCCCGTCCTGACTTATTAGCTGCATCCAAAAATGTCTTGCGGTCAATTATTTCTACTAGCGCATGGGGTACTAATCTAAGCAAGTCGTAAGTATAAAAGTTTTTGTCATCCCAAACCGCAGCTTGCAGCGTTGACCCTCCACGAAAACGTAACAGTTCCTTTTGGATAGCTTTACCAACAGGGTTATTTTGCATTGCAAACCACTGTTTACGTACCGACTCAAGGTCTTGCGAATAAATACGCTGCAAATCTTCTGTCATGCGATCGCGTACTAACTCTTTCAAATTAATGAAACCCGTTCGCGGGATTGAAACTTTGCGAGATAATTCGCTTGTAAAAGTTCCCCGTTCTTTCAAATTAATGAAACCCGTTCGCGGGATTGAAACTTGTTTGATTTTTGAGAAGGACGCGATCCGTACTTTCAAATTAATGAAACCCGTTCGCGGGATTGAAACAAAAGACGAAAAAACAGGTTGCGAATACTTAGTAACTTTCAATTTAATAAAACCCGTAGCCGGGAATTAAAC
>CAXTCQ010000315.1:0-9461 GCA_964242965.1 uncultured Calothrix sp.
CTCCCCTTCTCCCCTTACCCCTCGCTTTAAATTCGCTATAAAAAAATGCAGTTACTGAATTGGCTTATAAACATTGAGTCAAACTACATCCAAATCAAGTTTGGGAGCATGGAGTCAGCGATTACTAGCGGCGATTTTCCTCACCGGACAAGTATTAGTTCATATATTAAAAGGAAAAATTCATCGACGTAACACCGTTGAACAAATGGCAACAGCAGGACCCGACTCGCTGTTTATTGCACTAGTGACAGCAGTATTTGTTGGTGCAGTGTTTACAATCCAGGTTGCACGAGAATTTATCAACTTTGGTGCAGGCAATATTGTTGGTGGAGTTTTAGCAGTAGCACTTACACGCGAACTAACACCTGTTTTAACTGCTGTGATTGTTGCTGGACGAGTCGGTTCGGCATTTGCAGCAGAAATAGGTACTATGCGCGTAACCGAGCAAATCGATGCGCTTTTAATGCTAAGAACCGATCCAATTGATTATCTTGTTATCCCTCGCGTGTTAGCTTGTTTGGTCATGCTGCCAATTCTGACGCTGCTATCGCTCGTAACAGGGTTATTCGGAGGATTTTTAATTGCAACTAATGTATATAACCTCGGTGATTCGGTGTTTCTAGATTCAGCCCGAAGCTTTTTGACTTTCTCAGATATTCTCAGTGCCATGTTGAAAGCCAGTTTTTTTGGAGTTTTGATAGCTGTAATTGGTTGCAACTGGGGATTGACAACGACAGGAGGAGCAAAAGGTGTGGGACAATCGACTACAACTGCCGTTGTAACGTCTTTGTTGCTGATTTTTGTTTTTAACTTTTTCCTTTCTGCGGTCATGTTCCAGGGACAAGGTAGTGCATTTAATCAGTAGGGAGTAGGGATTAGGGAATTATTATTGAGTACTGATTACTGATTACCCATTACCCATTACCACTAGAATAAAAAGATAATAAATTTAGTTGGTGATGGGCGTTACGCTGTCACTACCGATTATAAGTATTTTTTTCTATTCCCTACTCCCCACTGCCTAATTAAATAAGAGGATTTTAAATTATGACAACGACGACACCTGATAAATTATCTACTATCGAACTTAAGCCAAGTTATAATATACCTCTAGTTTTAGTTGTTACAGCAATTCCAGCACTTTTGTTACAGCCGATTGTCGGGGGGGTAATTGCTTTACTAGGGTTATTTTTAATGATTCAAGCGGTGATGATTCGCTTGCAGTTTACAGCTACAGATTTAGATGTTTATCGCGGCGAAAAACTACTTAGGCGTTTTCCTTATCAAGAATGGGAAAATTGGGAAATATTTTGGAGTCCTGTCCCGATTTTGTTTTACTTTAAAGAAGTTAAAAGTATTCATTTTTTACCAATTATATTTGACCCCAATACTTTAAAAATTTGTTTAGAGCAGCGTTGTCCTCGTAAATAAAAGAAAAATACAGTATGGGTGGCGCGGAAAATAAATTAGACTTGACTCTTGTCTCTTAATTGAGAAATTGTTATTAATTGCCCTAGAAGTTGCATTAACTGCCTTATATTTACTATGAACGGAGACGAATCTCAAATCCAGGAACCACAAGACGAATCAGCATTTACAACCGAACCGCAAAGCCCAAGACGAGAGGAACAAGAACCAAATAACCTTGATTTGGTAAAACCCGCTGAAATGACAGTACAAGCGCAAGAAAATGCTGTGGCTGAAGTTCTCGCACAATTGGGAGCTGGTGAGACTGCACTTGATGCAATTAATTCTGAGTATGATTCAAAAAGTAACACTGAAGACGAAATCGCTCAACGAATCAATCAGTTAAAACGTGCCGAAGCAGTTCTCAAGCAAGAAATCGCAACGATGGAAGCGAATTTAAGCAGCTTGCGATCGCAAATTAGCCAAACCCAAGCAGCAATGGGTAAAATTGTCCTTGAAGCGCTTTCGCAACTTGAAGCACGCAAACAAGCCTTACAATTATCGATTGAACAACTCGAACGCCGTCAAGAGCGGATTCGTAACGAAATGCGAACCACATTTGCTGGTGCTTCGCAAGATTTGGCAATTCGAGTTCAAGGTTTTAAAGATTATCTTACAGGCAGCTTACAAGATTTAGCTTCCTCTGCCGAACAACTCCAATTGGCTACCCCAGTTTCTTCCCAACCCGAAAAAACTAAAGCACGCGAACGAATCGAACCGCAAACCGACGAGACTCCTCAATTTGCCCAGCAACAATTTCAAGATACTAAAGCGCAAATTCGTCGTCTTCTCGACCAATATCGCACTAAACCTGATTATTACGGTCCCGTATGGCAACTTCGTCGTACTTTTGAACCTATCCATGCCGAACGTGTTTCCAACTGGTTCTTTACTCAAGGGGGACGCGGTGCATTACGAACAATGGGAAGTCGGTTGCAAAATATACTTATAGCCTCAGCAGCTATATCTATTTTATACAGCCTCTATGGCGATCGCGTGAAGACTTTGATTTTGGCGAATACACCCGAAAGGCTTGGAGAATGGCGGCGCGGTTTGCAAGACTGTCTTGGTATCGGTCGCCCTGACTTTGGTCCCGAACGAGGCGTTGTTTTATTTGAGACTTCTGTAGCTGTGATTCAAAAAGCTGACCGACTCGTTAAAGCAAAGCAAATGCCTTTTATTATTATTGACGATTCGGAAGAACAAGTTAGCCTTGCACTGCTGCAATTTCCCCTATGGTTAGCTTTCGCACCCGACCCTCGCACGATGCGGAATAACTACGACAATGACTTTTAAGGGAGTTAGGAGTTGGAAGTTAAGAGTTAAGAGTTAGGAGTTAGGAGTTAGGAGTTAGGAGTTAATAAATTTATAAAGTAAACGCTTAAAAGCCAAGAGAGAATCAAAAGCAGATACTTCGTTATACTAAAATGTTTAATACAGCTTTTCTTTTGATTGTAGGTAAGGTTCACGGGCGCTTAGTTTTCATGCTTAACTTATTGTACGAAGCCAACAATAGTTTTTGACTCCCAACTCCCAACTCCCAACTCCCAACTCCCAACTCCTAACTCCTAACTCTTAACTCCTAACTCTTAACTCCTGACTCCTAACTCTTAACTCCTTTCCTATGGTCACTTGGTTTAGTTTATGTGGGGCAATTTTATTTGTCGCTTACCTGTTAGGTTCCATTCCCACAGGCTACACAGCGGTAAAACTTTTAAAGGGTATTGATATCCGTGAACTTGGTTCGGGATCGACTGGTGCAACCAACGTGTTAAGGACTTTGGGTAAAGGTCCTGGGGCTTTTGTATTAGTAATAGATTGTTTGAAGGGTGTATTGTCAGTTTTCCTAGTTTACTGGTTCTTTGAATTTGCCAAGAGCCAAAATTTGCTTCCCCAAACAATAAACCTTGAATGGCAACCTTGGTTGGTAACGTTAGCAGGAATATTTGCCGTACTCGGACATAGCAAATCGATATTTCTCGGTTTTACTGGTGGTAAGTCTGTCGCTACCAGTTTGGGGATTTTATTAGCAATGAGTTGGCAAGTTGGTTTAGCAACATTCGGTGTGTTTGCTGTAGTTGTAGCAATATCGCGGATTGTTTCACTAAGTTCAATTAGTGGTGCTGTGGCAGTTTCGATGTTTATGGTGTTGTTCCATCAACCACTAGCTTATATTTTATTTGGTATTGCAGGTGGGTTATATGTGATTATTCGTCACCGTAGCAATATTAAAAGGTTGTTGGCAGGTACTGAACCGAAGTTAGGGCAAAGTATAGTAGCTGAGATAGATACAGCTAATTCTGCTGGTTGAAAAATTGAGTTTGATTTGAATAAATGCGAGTTAAGTCGCTTCGACTTCAAAATCAACATTATCGTAAATATCTGCGAGCGTAATTTGAAAGGGAACAGAAGTTAAAGAAATTTCGGAATTTTCGTCATCATATTCAGAAAAAATCCATTTTTTATCATCTGTTTTAGAATATTGCTCGACGTGCATTGTATATTGGTCAATTAAAAGATATTCTTGAAAGCTAGCAATTGTCCGATAAGCCGTAAATTTCTCATCTTTATCAAAACTCTTTGTTGACTTTGATAATACCTCAGCAATCATCAATGGATTAATTACTGTATCTTTACGTCCTTCCTGTAATTCTAAAGGCTTTGTGACTACCATTACATCAGGATAAGTATGAATTTGCTTTTTGGGAATCCATAGTCTTTGGTCTGTGACGAAAACGCGATAAGGTTGACGCTTAAGGGCAAAATTAAGCGTACCGCTGAAATTAAGGCAAATTTGGTTATGATTTGGTGTTCCGCCTGTCATGGGAATAATTTTACCATTTATGTATTCATGACGTTCCTGGGAATTAATTTCTTGTTCGAGGTATTCTTCAGAACTGTAGTAACGTTGTTCTATTGCAATAGTCATATAATTTTATTTTTTAAAGTTAGCGTTAAATTACGCTGCAATAATATAATTTTAGTATTGTAATATTATTACATGAATCAAAACATGATAGCGTATTCAATATTATGGTAACGTACAAGCGCGATTTGAGTAATGTTGATTGGGATGAGATGAAAGCAACCCTCCAAAAAGATGCTTTTGATAATGGTAGAAGTCCCGAACAATTGAAAGCTTCTTTTAACAATAGTTATGCAACTTGTATTGCTTACGACGATAACCGTATAGTTGGAACTATTCGCGTTTTATCGGATGGTGTTTGCAATGCTTATATTGTTGATGTCTGGACTTTTACAGCTTATCGACGACAGGGAATTGCTAGTAAGATGATGTCATTACTATTAACCGAATTATCGGGACAGCATGTTTGTTTATTTACTGATGATGCTATAAATTTTTATCATAAAGCTGGTTTTACTAAAGGTGAAACTTGTATGGAACAAGTTATTGGTAAATGGCTGGTTAATATTTAAACATCTAATCTATAATCATTCCGAAGCATCGTTCTGCAAAAATACTAACGCACAATTACACCACTCTAACCATTGAGTTTCAAAAGTGATCCCTTGACGCAATGTGAGATAGCGATATTTCTCTTCGATTAACAAAGTTTCTGGTTTCGGAAAATACTGGTTTTCTATATTTAAATATGAGTTTAAAATTTCTTGGTGTTGACTGCGATGATTTTCCAATTCTCTAATCATTTTAGCTTTGGGAACGAGCGATGCAGCAAAAAGTTTTACCAATAGTTCGTCTTTAACTGGACTTACTTCCGTCGGTTCAATAATCCAATCACGTAAGTATTCTTTACCAGTATCCGTAATTGAAAGCACCTTTTTATCCGGTCGTCCTTCCTGACGAATTACTTCCGCACTCACATAACCTTGTTCTTCAAGCTTGCTTAATTCACGGTAAATTTGCTGCTGCGTTGCATACCAGAAAAACCCAACCGAACCTGCAAATTGTTTTGACAAGTCATAACCGCTACAGGGTACTTGTGTTAATGCTGCTAAGATTGCATGAGAAATTGCCATAAGCTTGATTTCGACTTTAAATTGGAATCCAATTACTAACTTTTTTTAGTATAAACTAAAATTATAGTCAAATAATTTATTACCAATTAATTTGTATATTTAATTCGGAATTTAAGATTTTAGGATTTAAAAATTAATGTTTTAGTTTCGTTTTAATGATTACCATTCTTCTGTCCAATAAACAATTTCCTCTGCTTGACGATTTATTGCAACACCATAACTATTACCGTGATTCCATTTAAAATCTTTGCAACATTTATCTTCTACACCCAATACTAAAATTTCGTAATTGAAGGGAAACGAGTTATCGGTAGTATCATCGCTGGTGTGAAAAAATGTAGTTGGGACACCATTCGGTTTATTAACGTGTTCGTTGCTGTCACCACCTCGATATTTCATCAAAGCAACTTTTTCATATTCTGCCAATAAAGCTGTAATTTTAGCTTGGGGTTGTTTTAATCGCAGTTGCAAGATATTACCTGTTTGCATGTAACCGGGTGAATAGACAAAACGCACATTTTTTGCGTCTGCGGGTATTTGCTTAGGAAAATGTTTTACTAATGCTTTATTAGACCATATCTGCTCGCGTATTTGACTATAGCTTTTAACGTCATTAACAACTTGATTGTATGAGCTTTTATCCGAGGCTCGACTGAGAAAAAAGCCTCCTCCAACCAGTCCAATTCCCCCAAATGCCATTGAAATGACTGCGATAATTTTGACAAAGTTCGATTTCATCGAGGTGGGTGCTTCTGTTGAGCTTTTGAAGTCTTATCCCTAATTACTACCAAATTCAGTAATTTTCCGTATCTAGCCGCCGATGTATTTATAAAACTTTATATTTAGCTGTCTTTTCTCAGTGGTTTCTCGGTTGCAATGGTTTTTACTTAGTGGTTTAACTAAAAAGGCTGAGACTTAGTATTTTATATTACTTTTATAAGCAAGTAATTTTACTAGCAATTTTACAAATAAAGGAGTCGGGTAAAGATATGTCGATACCCTCTCCTTTTCTTAACTCTGTGTCCTTTGTGGTTCGTATAAAGAGAAATTTTTTCTTCTCTACAAACATAAAAAACTGTATTTAATTTCTTCCCTTCCCCCTTCTAAACCAAACAACCAGCAATCATCCCCCCCAGCAAAATAAAACCAATCCAGACATTTTGCCGAAACATCTGCCCATAAACCGAATTGGGAAGATTCGGTTGATTGAGACGAACCAATTGCCAAACCCAAGCAATCGCAGCAATACCCAAACTAATCCAAAAAGCAACATGGATATGAACCACTAGACCCAACCAAGCTAAGTTAGCAATCGTACCTATATAAAAGAAAGCGATCGCAATTTCAACATACTCCCCAAAAAACAAAGCACTCGAATTAACCCCAATCCGCTTATCGTCTTCCCTGTCACTCATCGCATAAACAGTATCAAATCCCAAAGTCCAAAGTACAGTCGCACCCCACAATAACCAAGTTGGTTGCGACAGGTTTTTAGTGACAGCACTCCAACTAATTAAAACCGCAAAACCCCAAGCAATCGATAAAACCAACTGGGGAATCGCAAAAACTCGCTTTGCCCCAGGATAAAGGACAATAATTGGAACAGCCGCTACACATAACCAAAACGAGAGCGGGTTAAGATAAAAAGCAAGCACAGCTGCACAACCCATTGCGATAATCGCAACGATGATACCAACTTTGACAGATATAGCACGAGAAGCTATCGGACGATTGCGAGTTCGTTCAACTTCGGGGTCGATATTTCGATCCCACAAATCGTTAACAACACAACCTGCTGCACTGGTTGCTAAAGTACCCAAAATAATCACACCAACCAACGGTAATGGAGGTTTGCCTGCTGCTGCGAGGAATACACCCCACAAAGCGGGAATCATTAATATTAATCGTCCCTCCGGTTTATGCCATCTTAAAAGTTTAATTACGGTTAGCCAAACTGGTTCCTGGTTGCTTTCGGGTTGTGTTTGCATTTTTCAATAAATATTTACAAAAATTAGTTTGTTCATCACATCTATAGAATAACTTTATCTGGTATTTGTAAAAGCAAAGCAAAAAGTGACAACGGATACATTAAAAGCAGCAGTCGAGTGAATTTGTAAATAGAAAATAGCAATACATAAATAAGTGAGTGGAAATAAACATAAAGCAAATATCCTTACCCTTACCAATGACTAATATGACGAACACAAGAGAGAACCCAAATAATGACCGATTCAGCGGCTAGTTGGAATATTGCCAATCCAGCAGCAAACCATCAACGGGTTATTGCTGCCATCGACTTAGGAACAAATTCGCTGCACATGGTAATTGTGCGGATAGAGCCAACATTACCTTCATTCAGCATTATTGCCAGAGAAAAAGAAACAGTTCGACTTGGTGACCGTGACTTGAATACGGGAAATCTCAAACCCCAAATTATGGAACGTGCTATAGCTGCTTTGCGAAGGTTCCAAGATGTCGCCAAAAGCTTCCATGTCGAAACAGTTGTCGCTGTGGCAACTAGTGCAACCCGCGAAGCACCCAATGGTAAAGATTTTCTACACGATATCGAAGTTCAATTAGGGTTGGAAGTCGATTTAATTTCCGGTCAAGAAGAAGCACGTCGGATTTATTTGGGTGTGCTGTCGGGAATGGAGTTTCACAACCAACCTCACATGATTATCGATATTGGTGGTGGTTCAACCGAAATTATTTTGGGTGACAGTCACGAAGATAGGGTTTTGACTAGTACCAAAATTGGTGCAGTTCGACTTACGACCGAGTTAATTACCACCGACCCGATTGCACAGGGAGAGTTTGACTACCTCCAAGCTTATGCAAGGGGAATGCTCGAACGTTCCACAGAAGAAGTTGTATCAAATTTGCAGTTTGGTGAATCTCCCCGTTTAGTTGGAACTGCCGGAACAATAGAAACTCTAGCAGCAATTCACGCCCGCGAAAAGTTGGGTTTTATTCCTTCCACTCTCAATGGTTATCAATTACCTTTACGCGATTTACGCGAATGGGTTCAACGCTTGCGAAAAATGAGCAATGTCGAACGAGCCACGATTCCCGGAATCGCCGATAAACGTGCAGAAGTCATCTTAGCGGGAGCGGTGATTTTACTTGAAGCAATGACTTTATTGGGTGCTGAGTCGGTAACTGTTTGCGAAAGGTCTTTACGCGAAGGCATAATTGTTGATTGGATGCTCGCACATGGTTTGATTGAAGACCGTTTGCGCTACCAAGGTTCGGTACGTCAGCGTAGCGTCCTCAAAACCGCAAAAAAATATCATGTGAATTTACAACATAGCGATCGCGTGGCAAATTTTGCGCTGTCGTTATTCGACCAAACTAAGGGTAGTCTCCATAATTGGGGAAAAGAAGCGCGTCAGTTACTTTGGTCGGCAGCAATTCTCCACAATTGCGGTCACTATGTCAGCCATAATGCACACCATAAACACTCTTACTATTTGGTACGCAATAGTGAGTTACTCGGTTACACCGAAACCGAAATCGAAATTATCGCCAATATTGCCCGCTATCATCGCAAATCCGCACCTAAGAAGAAGCATGAAAATTATCGGGTTTTAGTTAATAAAGACCACCGCTTAATGGTCAATTATTTGAGTGCTTTTTTACGTTTGGCAACTGCCCTCGACCGCAGGCAAATCGGAGCTATATCTCGCGTCCAGTGCGATTACAACGCTCATACACGCGAGTTGAAATTACGAATTTATCCGACCCATGCTAATGATGATTGCTCGTTAGAACTTTGGAGTTTGGATTATAGCAAGGAGGTTTTTGAAACCGAGTTTAATCTCAAGTTGCTACCAGTTTTGGAACCGACTGTTGTTCGAGTGTAGGGTGTCGATTAAAATACCCATTAATAACTGGAGTTTAATAGGACTTACGCAAAGCCCCCCAATATATCGGCAGGGCTGTTTCCTGAATGGGCGAGAAAATAAGTGGATTCACACGGTATTGTAGGGGCGGGG
>CAXTCQ010000316.1:0-9380 GCA_964242965.1 uncultured Calothrix sp.
TTCATAAAACTTATTACATATAGGTAGATGATAAGAATTATGAATTATGCAATTAAAACCAATTAATCAGCAAGTTGTCGCCATTATGGGCGCTTCAAGCGGTATCGGAAGGTTGACAGCGTTTAAATTTGCACAAAAAGGTGCGAAAGTCATGGTTTCTGCCCGCAGCGAAGCAGGTTTGAAATCCTTAGTAGAGGAAATCCATATATTTGGTGGGGAAGCAGAATATACTGTTGCCGATGTCAGCGATATTCAGCAGGTAAGAGCCGTAGTCGAGAAAACCGTAGCACGATACGGACGACTTGATACGTGGGTAAATGCAGCTGCTACGGGCGTAATTGCCCCCTTTGAACAAATTACGCCAGAGGAATTTGAGCGTGTTGTCGATGTTACTTTGATGGGGCAAGTATACGGCGTGATGGCGGCATTACCTTACCTCAAACAAGAAGGACGAGGGGCAATTATCTGCGTTTCTTCAATGGAAGGTAGGCGGGCTTTGCCATTACAAAGCCCTTATTCGACAGCCAAGCATGGTTTAGAAGGGTTTTTGGAAAGCTTGCGCGTTGAGTTGCAGCATGAGAAATTGCCTATTAGTGTGACTTCGATTTTACCGTCAGTTATTAACACGCCTTATTACAACAAAATCCGCACCAAATTAGGAGTGAAGCCAACAGGAATACCACCATATTACCAACCTCATGTAGTCGCCGATGCGATTCTCTATACAGCCGAACATCCAACCCGCGACTTTATCGCTGGTGACGTGGGTAGGGTGTTAGATTTGTTGCAACGTGTTTCACCCGAATTGGTAGATGCAGTGTTATTGCTGACGGCTTTTGTCGGGCAACGTACTAATGAACCGAAGTCTGAAGATGCACCCGATAATTTGTACGAACCTATCGAAGGTTACGACAAAATCGAAGGTGATTTTGGCAAGTTGGTAATACCGAGTTTTCTTGATAATGTCGATATGAATCCAGCGCTTAAATGGGGTGCTGTAGGTGCGGTTGCGTTAGGTGTTGCAGCTTTGTTTGGATTGCTTCCGAAGAATGATATTTAACTAAACATCAAAAAATAAATTATCCAATCTTGTGGGATGGGCATCCTTGCCCGTCCTCCAACCCATCGGTTGCAACATCGGTAAATATACTTGCTCGATATAGGCGATCGCAGGGCTGTGCCTAACGTGAGTACCCCCCTTTAATATCACCTGCGAGTCATTACTTGCTAATGCTAAAGGTAAAAGAATTGTTTGCAATACCAATGCTACAGAACCCGCAGAACCGGCTTCCCGCGCTTTTGTAACATCAAAGGTATAATTTACTGCTTGTACGGCAGTTTGAGGTACAAATTGTAGCGTCGTTGAACCTAAAGCATCACCGTACAAATCTGCGTTACAAATTTTTGCCGTAGCTCTAACTGCGGTGAGATGTTGCGCTGCTAAACCTGGATTTTTGCGTTTAGCGCGGATATTGTTGATGGTAATGGGTTTGCCTGTAATGGCAGCGAGACTCAGGGATGTGCGAAGAATTTGCCCGCCACCTTCGCCGTTTGAACCGTTGATGTGAATCATGCGTCGATCGGAAGATTACTACCGTATTAACAGTAATTTAATTAACTACCACTTTTCTAAATAACAGTAATTACTCTGAATCCGATTCGTGTAAATAATATTTTTATATATCATAACTAAACTAGCTAAATTATAATTAGTATAAAATTAGCTATTAAATATAGTTTTTACTTAGAAAATTACTCAAATTGAAGTTCGGGCATGAGTTGCAAAGTACCGATGCCTAACTCTTTGGGTGAAAGCGATCGCGCTTCAAATAATGCCATCATGTCGCGGAGTTGTGGATTCCCGCGACTTGCACCCGTAAGTCCTTTGGCGATAATCAAACCGCAGTAGCCTTTAGTATCTTTACAGCGTTGGTTCCATTTTTGACGAGCTTCAACATGAACTGGGTCGTCGTCATCAAATTCGCCAAATAGGAACAACTCGTTATTTTGAGTTTGCAGTAATCCCAGGTCATAGCGATCGCCACCAAAAGGATCGGCACCTGGATTAAAACAGATCGCGTTAAGTCCTCCTGCTTGCTGAATACTTTCGATTGCAGTTTTAGCTTTAGGGCGCGAAGTCTGGACTAAAATAACAGGCAAGCCATCACCAACTGGTTTAATTTCACCTGCTTTTTGATATACGACACCCTTGCGTAAATAGTCCAACATTTCCCACGAAACTACACCCAAACTCAAAAACGAGTCTTCGGGGATCAAGTCATCGCGTAACGACCGAAACATCGGCTCACCAGACAACTCGGAATCATCATCGTCATCAAAACCAGCCATTTCCTCTAATTCGGTTGCTAATTCTGGCATAGTAGCAATATTGACACTGAGAGACTTCGTATCTTCCGATTCGGGTAGCGGGATACGATAGCGACGAGTCAGAGAAGGAAACTCATTGTCGTCAAGTTGGCGACGGTTGTCGCGTACAAACCGAAACAAACTTTCAAGGGCAACGTAAACAACAAGCGCTTCTTCTTCGTATAAAACAGAACGTAAGCCTTCTAAAGGGTGAATGTTACCAAAAGTTGGGTTGATTTCGGATAATGGCAAATCCGCTAGGTCATCGAATTCATCTTCATCGTCCTCAGTTTCTGTCGCACGTTCAAAAGTCAAAAATAAACAATCTTGTTTGAGAAACGCTTCTTCTAAATTTTGGGTTGATTCCTCATCTCTTAAAACAGAGGCACGAAAGCGCTTGAGGGACTCCTCGGAGCGATATAGTAAAATCCCATATTCCATCCCTAACATCCCCATTACAGAGGCATAGAGAGTGCCAATATCCCATTTATTAATCTCAATTGAGAGAATTTGCTGTTCTTCCAAAAATTCCCACGGTGCAGCTTGCCAAATTGCATAAGCTTTTTCGTGCATTTGCTGGGCATATTCCGGTGGTAAGTCGGGAACTTGGCTATCGATAATTTCAGCAAATCCACGAAATAACTCGTCAATCAAGGGTAATTCGGGTACGTAATCGATGGCGATATCCAGGTCTTGAAGGACACCGCGCAAATAAAATTGAATTTCGCGATCGCGCACAACAATTCGCTGGGGACGCGCAGGTTTTGCTGGACTGTGGGGATTTTCCATCGCTCGCATCAAGGTACGGACAATTGCTTCGGGTCCAGTTTCTTCAGGAACCATATCCATACCGCGAACAACACCTTGCGAACCATCCACCCAAAGAATACACTCCCCTTCCGTTTCTTCGGATTGCGGAGGTTGCGTTTTAGACAACGGACGGCGATCGCCCTCCCATACAGAAGGAATTTGAGGTAATTTCTTCAGTCGGCGACTGGTAGAGCGATTAAAACTTGTCATAGAGTAAATAAATTAAAACAATCGAATAAAAAATGAATTTTTGGGTCTGGAGCCTCGAATAAAACGGAACGTATGGCGCTTTTGGGGGTAGTTGCACTTTGGTTGTACTGCTCCATTGGCTAAAAGTCTAAAAATACCGATTTAAATACACTGAATCTCTCAATTCTAGAATAAAAATATGCAGGCGCTTTTTTACGCAGTATTTACAATTTGGCAATCTTTTCCCCTAATCTCGCTAGAATGAATACAAAAACTAGAGTGTAGGCTGTAGGGATGCTTGGATTAGTGGCAAGAAAACATAAATTAATGATTCCGCGCCTTCTAACACAATAACTCTTAACTCTTAATCCCTATACCCTACACCCTAGACCCCAATTAAAAGGAGTTTAAAACAAATGACACAAGCTATTCAAACCGAGCAACGAGGAATTTTATTGAGCGAATCCGCATTGCGGCAAGTAAAATTGTTGCGCGACAAACAAGCACAGGACTTGTGTTTGCGGGTAGGAGTCCGTAGTGGTGGTTGTTCGGGAATGTCTTATTTGATGGATTTTGAAGACTCAAGTAAGGTAACAGCACTCGATGAAGTTTTTGATTATGATGGCTTTAAAATTGTTTGCGATCGCAAGAGCTTATTATATCTTTACGGTTTAATGCTCGATTACAGCGATGCCATGATTGGTGGCGGTTTCCAGTTTACCAACCCCAATGCAGCTCAAACCTGTGGTTGTGGCAAGTCTTTTGGTGTGTAATCATTGTCCGGAGTTATATTGTTCGCAGTCAGAAAGTTGTGCTTCGTCAGTGACTCATGACAAATGACCCAAAACAATTGACTGTTTGACTATTGATTAAGTATTAGTTTGCTATGACTCAAACACTGGACTCCCTGTTTGATGCAGGGTTAGAACGTTATAAAGCAGGAGAACCTGTAGCCGATTTGATTCCGGTTTTCAAAGAACTGTGCGATCGCTCTCCAAAAAGCAGTGCAGCATGGACTTGTTTGGCTTGGTTATATTTACTCGATAACAAAGCCAACTTGGCGTACAAAGCAGCCCAAAAGGCTGTTAAAATCAATCCTCAAGACCCCCAAGCGCGGGTAAATCTAGCAGTAGCGATGCTGGAAACCAAACAAAAAGGATTGCGCGAGCATGTCGATTTTGCCAAACAGTTGATATTAGTTAATGATGAATGGCAAGACGAAATCAAAGAAAGCATCGAAGATGGTTTAACTCGAAAACCTGACTGGCAAAGTTTGATAAAAGTTAAAAATTGGCTATTTGAATAATTCGGGAGTAGGGAGGTAGGAGAGGGGGAGACAAGGGGGACAATGGAGACAAGGAAGAATTTACTATCGCTTTTTTCCGATCTTTCCTGTTTTCCCGATCTCCCCCATCTGGTTCATCTCCCACTTCTCACCCCATCTTCCCCTATTTCCCTACTCCCTACTCCCTACTCCCTAATTTATGAAAGAAAAATTTTTAAACTGGCTAAATTTAATACTTGTTGCTGATGTATTTTTAGTGTTTTTCGGGTTTGGATGGTTTGTCTTAGCAGTCATCGGTAATGCCACCGGAGTTCCACTCGGTCTCGATTTATGGCACAAATTGTGGCTACCCGTATTCAACCCTGCTATTGGCATTTTAATGGGAGGTGCTATCCTCAGCGGCATTATTAGCTGGGTTTCTAAGAAATTTTCGACAAATTAGTAGATGGGAATTGTAGGATAGGCATTTCTTCACACAGCCGCTCCTACAACTAACTAATTATTTTAGTATTTCTACTAAAGCTGATTGTAAATTAGGATGCTGATACGCAAACCCAGATGCTAAAGTCCGATTAGGTAAAACTTGCTGACCTTCTAAAACCATTATTGCCCCATCGCCTAACAAAGCTTCAAGTGCAAACGCGGGCACGGGCAACCATGATGGACGATTCATGATTTTACCCATTGTGTTACAAAGTTCAGCCATCCGCACAGGATTAGGAGCAGTAGCATTATATATACCTTCCATTTCTGGCTTCGTTAACGCTTGTATAATCAAGTTGACAACATCATCCAAGTGAATCCAGGAAAACCACTGCTTACCGCTACCAAGGGGACCACCAGCAAAAAGCCTAAATGGGGTAATCATTTTACTTAAAGCCCCACCATTACCCAAGACGATGCCCAACCGTAGAATTACCAATCGCACCCCAGCATCTTTGACTCGTTGTGCTTCTGCCTCCCATACTTGGCAAACGTGAGCTAAAAAATCGTTACCCGATGAGCTAGTTTCATCAAAACTGGCAGTTTCATTAGTACCGTAATAACCAATTGCCGAAGCATTAACTAATACAGTTGGCTTCGGGTTAGCGTTTTTGATGGCTTCGACAAGTTTCTCAGTAATCAGCTTGCGACTGTTAAGAATTTCTTGCTTACGTTCGGGTGTCCAACGTTCCTCAGCAATCGGTTTACCTGCAAGGTTAACAACACCATCGCACCCAGCTACCACATCCCAAGCACCTGATGTAGTTGGAGTAGCTGCAACAATTTCGACATTTGGAAATGCCGATGCAGGAAATACATTTTGAGCATGAGCGACGTTACGAGTTAGTACTACTACATTGTCATTTTGTTTTTGAAGTCGTTCGACTAAACGACTACCCACAAATCCTGTTGCTCCAGTTATAGCGACTTTCATCTTGTTTTCCGCTTCACTTGTGCCAAACCTTTATTTTAGAACCTTGAGTGCTAAGGACTCAATGTATTCTATATTGCTTATTTTTCGACATAAAAACCTGAATAATAACAATATTTGTTTAATGAATTCAAAATTACTTGCCATAAGAATGGCTGAGTATTATAGGATAAACGGAGTGTTAGAAGGCTTGGGGCTGTGTATGGCTCGCTATACGTGTTCGTTTATTCTTTCAGTTTCTATCGATGATCTCCAACCCTTACTTGTAGACCTTCTGCAAGCAAACGGCTTGGAGGTACAATACTACAATGCCGATTCCATTATGGCGCGTGAAGTCCCTGGTAGTATTGCATTCCCAAAACTAGTAACAGTGGAAATATTTATTGACAAAACAACAGCCACCGAATCAGAAACTCGTATGAATATTGTGATTAAAAATCAAGAACTCCCACTTCAGCTTGATAACCATTGCCGACAAGTGTTTGAATTTATCAAACAGGAAATCGAGCAAAGTCGCCATTGGCATCTAATTGAGAGCCTAGCGGGCTAATTTAAGCTTGAGGTAAATGCATAACGTCAAGAAACCCGATATCTTATTCAGATCCGAAGGGCGGTTTCGGAACAAAATAGATACTAGGTTTGTAGTACCCCGTGTCATTAGTTCTGATGGGTTGTAGTTGTAGTTGTAGGTTGGGTGTAGCGTAAGCGAAACCCAACATTTAATAGTTGGGTTGCACTACCCTTCAAGAACGCAATCGCGTAGCGTGTCCCCTTGGGACGAGAACGCGAACGTTCCACCCAACAATAGCCTAGTATTTCCTTGATTTTGACAACCTAACAATAGTGCAATAAACAACCAATAAATTGTTAATCTTCCATATCCTCGTCAGGTATATTGGGATTTATTAGCGTTATATCGTACTCGGTTGCATCGGTTTGCCCAATTCGATCCGTATCCTTTAATAAGTAGTAAATTGCCCGTACTTGGGGTCCAAAAACGATTTCGTCTTCATTTTTGAGGTCGTGTGCAGGTATTCTACGTGCATTTAACATCAAACCATTAGCGCTAGGTTTTCCTTTTGGATCTCCATCCACTATTCGGTAGTAATAACTTTGGCTATTATCATCGCGTGGTAGCCTAACTAGTGTGGCATGACGGCGCGATACAAATTGCGAATGTAAGCGAATATCGGATTCGCGGTCTCTTCCTATCGAATAGACTGGACGCTCAAGTATAAATTCTTTACGTCCTTGATCGTCTTCGATGATTAGTAGATGGCTTTCATTAGTTTCTGCTGCCATTGACAAATCGCCGCTAAAATCGGTTGAGGGTTGTGAGATTAAGAGTTGTTTAGTATTATTTAGTGCCATTCTCGAAACAAGAGTCTATGATGTAGAACTGAACCCACATTGATATTTCACAGTTAATCGGCAGTGTAAAACAGTATAGTTTTTCACTGCGCTGACTGTGGCTTTAAAGGCATTTTTAAATCACCATCGACCAAGTTTAACCTGAAGTTGGTTAAGCTAGGTATTTTGGTTGGTAATCTTACCTATTAAAATCAATTCGGACTGCGAGAAACAAATCGTCGTAACAACAGCGAGTTAGTAACGACACTGACAGAACTAAAAGCCATTAATGCGGCAGCACCAGCTGGGTTTAGCACAAAACCCAATTTTGGAAGTAAAACACCCGCAGCTAGGGGAATCCCAACTGTATTATATGCGAATGCCCAGAATAAATTTTGACGGATTTTGTTGAAGGTCATACGACTCAACTGAATCGATTTTACAACATCAGTTAAGCGATCGCGCATCAGTATAATCTCCGCAGTTTCCATTGCTACATCTGTTCCTGAGTGGAGGGCAATTCCCACATCAGCTTGCGATAATGCTGGTGCGTCGTTAATGCCATCACCGACCATTGCCACTATCAAGGGAGTAGGGAGTAGGGAGTAGGGAGTAGGGTCCGAGGGGGAGGTGGGGGGAGATAATACTCCCTTGTCTCCCTTGTCTCCCTCCATTCCCCCTACTCCCTCCTGTAATGCTTGAATTGCGGCAGCTTTTTTCGCTGGGGGAACACCTGCGATAATGTCGGTGTTGTCGAGTCCAAGTTGTTGTGCAACAGCCCTGACCGCTTCGATGCGATCGCCGCTCAAAATCATTACGCGCAAACCCATTTGTCGTAAATGCTCGACTGTGGTTTTTGCCTCTGGTCTTAAAGTATCAGTAACGGCGATTAATCCGAATAATTGACCTGCAACTGCTAAATAAACCACTGTCTTGCCTGCTGTAGCAAGTGCTTGCGCTGTGGTTTGTGCAGTTTCATCTACAATCACCGCGTTCCAACTTAGCCAGTCGGCATTTCCTAGCAATACCAAGTTACCATCAACCAGTGCCGATACTCCTAACCCTGGCTCGGTATAAAAATTAATGGCATCTGGAATTAATAACTGTTGTTTTTCTGCTTCGTGTTGAATTGCTGTAGCCAAAGGATGGCAAGTGCCGCGTTCGACTGCGGCGGCAAACTGTAATAATTTAGTAGTGGTTAGTTGATTAGTATTTGATAGTAGAATGCAATCGCTTACCGTAGGTTTACCAGTTGTTAAAGTACCCGTTTTATCAAAGACCACGGTATTGAGTTTGTGGACTTTTTCTAAAACGTCACCACCTTTGATTAACAAACCCTGTTCGGCACTCATTGCCGTTCCCACGAGAATCGCGGTTGGGGTGGCAAGTCCTAAAGCGCAGGGACAAGCAACGACCATAACTGCGATCGCTAGCTTTAAACTTAGTATAAGTGGGGAGTTGGGGAGATGCTGTGCGTGCATGTGATTCATCGCCATTGTCTCTTTTATGGCGATATTTCCCCAAATGTGAGTGCCGAAAAAGTACCAAAATATAAAAGTTAATAATGCAGCCGTTAAGACGAAGTAAGTAAAGTAGCCGGCGACGGTATCAGCTAACTTCTGTACAGGGGCTTTACGGGTTTGTGCGGCTTCGACAAGGGCAACAATTTGTGCCAATGTGGTATCCGAACCTGTGCGCGTAGATTGAATTGCGATCGCGCCAGATTGATTAAGCGTACCAGCAGTTACAGAATCACCCGGTTGCTTTATCACTGGTACAACTTCACCAGTCAGCATCGACTCATCGACAGTGGTTTGCCCGTAAACTACTTCTCCATCAACAGGGATTTTCTCACTTGGCAACACTTGCAACCATTCTCCAACCCGCACCTGTTCGGCAGGAATTTCCACAACATTACCACTGAAGGGAGTAGGGAGTAGGGAAGAGGGGGAAGAGGGGGAAGAG
>CAXTCQ010000317.1:0-9355 GCA_964242965.1 uncultured Calothrix sp.
GAAAAGGGGCTACTTCTAGTCTATACCCTAACCGCCTTGGCGGTTGCTATACATCATTTCGATATGCTGATTTAACAAACGCGAAATTAGATAATATCAATCTCAAAAAAGCCGATTTTACGAATGCGAAGGGAGTAGGGAGTAGGGAGTAGGGAGTTAGGAGTTAGGAGTTAAGAGTTAGGAGTTAGGAGCTAGGAGTTAGGAGTTAGGAGTTAGGAGTTAGGAGTTAGGAGTTAGGAGTTAAGAGTTAAAAATATTTCTTCCCCCTTCCCCTTTCCCCCTAACAAGGACGCTTCCCATCTTTCGAGTAAACCATTTCCGACACCTTCGGAGGTTCATCACCAATGTGAAACCCGCGTACATAATCTTCAACGGCTTTATCGGTATTCGTAACCCGCTCAAATTGCCTTCTATGTTCAGCCCACGACTCTACCAACGACGTTTCAACAAAGCGTCCTGGGTCGGCGACATCTTGATATAATCCCCACTGTATAGCCCCATCTCGAAGGCGAATGCGACTCAATTTTTGCATCGCTAAACTAAATTCTTCTGCTTTCTCAGGGTCGATCCGATATTCTAAAGTAATTAAAACCGGACCATCATTCGGACATGGTTCAAAAGCGTGAGTCGGTTGATCCCAATGCAGCGACGCACGTAAATCGAGCATTTCCGAACATCGCAAACGGTAGCGTGATGTTAAAACAATACTTACCAACAATCCAATGCTCGCACTAATTAAGGCTGTCGAGATATTACTACGTTGCGCTACAGCACCCCACAATAAACTCCCCAAACTCATACTGCCTTGAAACACCAACAATTGTACCGATAATGCCCGTGCTTTTACCCAGCTAGGAACGGCAGTTTGAGCAGCTACACTTAAACTTACCATTACCCCCAACGAAGAAACCCCCACCAACACCATCACCGGACACACTAAATAAATGTTCCGAAACGTGGCTAATGCGAGCATCATCATCGCCATCACCGCCGAACAACCAGCAACTAACCTGTCAATTGAAAACTTTTGTCGCAATCTCGGTAAAAGGAAAGCACCAGCTAGCCCGCCAATTCCCCAAAATCCGAGAATCACCCCGTAACCGAAAGCATCAAGCTTTAGTTCCTGTCTGCCGAGCAATGGTAGTAAAGCAAACAACGCGCTTGCGAAAAAGATATAACCAATTGTGCGATAAATTATCGACTGAAATACCGAAGAATAACGAACGTAGCGAATACCAGCTTGAATCGCACCAACGAAGCGCTCGGTTGGTAAAGCGCTTGGCTCTGGTGTCCGTTTCCACTGCCAAATTACCCAAATTACCGCAATAAACGAAGCAGCATTGAGTAGAAATACTACACCAGTGCTACTAGAAGCAATAATTATACCAGCAATCGCCGGACCAATCGAACGCGATAGATTAACAACGATACCGCTCAAAGTTACAGCTTGAGGGAGTTCCTCTTTCGATACGAGTTCGGGTGTCACTGCTTGCCATACAGGCATATTCATCGAACTACCGATACTCATAGCAAAAGTCAAACCCAGCAGAATCGAAGGTGTCGTCATATTTGCCAGTGTCAATACACCCAGCAGTACAGCAACTAACAGCATCCATCCTTGCGTGACCAACAGCATTTTACGACGGTCGATAACATCTGCGATCGCACCCGCAGGTAATGCCAACAGAAAAAAGGGTAAACTCGATGCAGCCTGCATTAGCGCTACTAATAACGGCGAATTTGGTGCAAGCGTTGTCATCAACCAAGCTGCACCCACATCATGCATCCAAGTCCCCACACTCGATATTGCCGAAGCAATCCACAAACCCCGAAAAACCGATTGTCGAAGAGGACTCCACATTGATGTGGTTGATATCGTTGGTGCAGTCATAAAAAAAGGAGGGGAAGGGGGAAAGGGTAAAGGGAAAGGGGGAGTGGGACAGGACTATTACCTGTTTGGGAGCGAGATAATTAGTTTAGCCTACAGTAATTGTAGGGGCACAGCAGTGCTGTGCCCCTACGACTGTCTCCAATCCAAACAAAAAATTCATACTTTTGGTCTTTTCTACAAAGGATGAAACAGCCTTACTTTAACCTTTACCCCTTCCCCCTTCCCCTTTATGGAAATAAAGGTTACAAATATTAAAGGATTTATTGAATAATGGCGAAATTGACCTGTTAACGTCAGAGCGGAAGTAAAAATGTAAATGGACTGGAACTCACTTACTATTGTTAGTAGCGTTTTATTATTTGGATTACTCGAAAATAATTTTCCGTTTTTTGAATTTAAACAAACCTTCAATCAACGAACCTATCCAAATTTATTTCTGGGTTGTGTCAACGTTTTCACAAATAGCGCTACAATCGTTATTTTACTAAATTGGGTTTGGCAGCAGACATTTTGGCGTGGTTTTTTACAATTTATTGAATCTCCTATTGTCGCAATCAGCATAACGTTTTTAGTGTTAGATGCTTACTTATATGCTTGGCATAGAATAATGCATTCTTTCCGTCTAGCATGGCGATTCCATCAAGTTCATCATACTGAGCTTTCGATGAATACCTCGACTGCATATCGTTTTCATCCAGTCGAAGTTGTACTATCAAATATTCCCAAATTATTCTTAGTTTGGCTTTTTGGTATTAAACCTAATTATTTGCTTTCGTATGAAATTGCCTTGGCGATTGAGCTAATTTTTCACCATAGTAATTTAGCGCTACCGCAAAAGCTAGATAAATATCTGAGCTATTTGATTGTTACACCAAACTACCATCGTTCGCATCATTCACAGGTGTTTGCATCAACTCAATCAAATTATGCAAGCTTTTTTACTATTTGGGATAGGTTATTTCAAACTTATTATTATCCAAAATATCCAGAGAAAATTGAATTAGGATTACCTGAATATCCGAAAAATTTGAATATTCTACAATTAATGTTGATGCCATTCAAATAGTAGAAACTTGGGGGAGGATTTACTCCTCCCCAAACTTGTCTTTGCTTTAAGCTTAGTGGAAAAACGTCCGATTAATTATTTGCAGCAACAGCCACTTCTGGAACGACAGAGACGCACATTGCTAAAGGTTGGGCTGAATGCAATACTGCATCAAGCAAACCCGGAAAAAGTGCTTCTAAGTCTTCGCGTCGCAGGACATTAATGTGCTGCGTTCCTTCTTTGCGCGTCAGCACGACACCCGACTCGCGTAGAATCTTAAAGTGGTTGGACATAGTGGACTTTGCGATCGCAAAATCAAAAGAGGCACAACACTGTTCGCCCTTGGTTGCCAACAGCCTGACTATCTCTAACCGCACGGGGTCGCCCAAAGCATACAACACTCCCGCTAACGATATATCTTTTTGGTTTGGATGATATAGAAATCTCATTACTTGCATTATCGGCTAAAAAGGACTATATTTTATTTATTCGATTATATCGAACTAACGAATATTATCAGGAGGGCGAATATGTCATCCGTTACAAATGTGACAGAAGCCACATTCAAGCAAGAAGTACTCGAAAGTGAAATGCCCGTTTTGGTAGACTTTTGGGCACCTTGGTGCGGTCCATGTCGAATGGTGACACCAGTGGTAGATGAGGTTGCTACTGAGTACGAAGGTTCATTGAAGGTGGTCAAGCTGAATACCGATCAAAATCCAACGGTTGCCAGCCATTATGGAATTCGCAGTATTCCCACGCTGATGGTGTTTAAAGGCGGTCGGCAGGTAGATACGGTCGTAGGTGCAGTGCCCAAAACAACCTTGACTAAGACTTTATCACAGTATTTGTAGCATTAATAGGGGAGTAGGGAGTTAGGAGTTAGGAGTTATTAATTAATTTTTTCCTCCTACTCCCCCTACTCCCTACTCCCTACTCCCTACTCCCTAATTCTCTTATTTTCACATCTGAGGTATATCAATGAATACGGACATTAATTTATTTTCTCCTTACAAGTTGGGTAAACTGGAATTGCCCAATCGCATCATCATGGCACCTTTAACCAGACAGCGGGCTGGTGAAGGTAATGTTCCGCACCAAATGAATGTTGAATATTACGTACAAAGAGCATCGGCGGGGCTGATTATTGCAGAAGCTACCCAAGTGACAGCGGCGGGGCAGGGGTATCCACATACACCAGGGATTCATTCACCCGAACAGATTGCGGGTTGGAAGCAGATAACTGATGCGGTGCATCAAGCTGGTGGAAGAATTTTTCTACAATTGTGGTTTACAGGACGGATTTCGCACCCGGATTTTCAGCCGAATGGAGAATTGCCTGTTGCACCAAGTGCGATCGCGCCGAAGGGTGAAATATTAACTTTCGAGGGAATGAAGCCGTATGTTACACCTCGTGCTTTAGAAACCTCGGAAATTCCAACTATTGTTGAGCAATATCGCCAAGGTGCAGAAAATGCTTTAATGGCTGGGTTCGATGGAGTTGAAATTCACGCTGCTAATGGTTACTTAATTGACCAATTTTTACGTGATGGTACGAACCATCGTACCGACAAATACGGCGGTTCACCAGAAAATCGCGCTCGTTTTTTACTTGAAATTACGGAAGCTGTGACTGGTGTCTGGGGTGGCGATCGCGTTGGAGTGCGTTTTTCTCCCAGCGGCACATTTAACGACATGTCTGATTCCGATCCAAAGGCTACTTTTGGTTACGCAACCGAAGCTTTGAATCAGTTTAATTTGGCGTATTTACATATTTTTGAAGCTATTGAAGCTGATATCAGACACGGTGGGAAAGTTTTGCCAACCAGCTATTTGCGCTCTTTATACAAGGGCACTTTAATGGTAAATGGTGGTTACGACAAAAATCGAGCCGATGCAGTCGTTGCTACTGGACAAGCAGATTTAGTCGCATTTGGCACATTATTTATCTCAAATCCTGATTTGCCGCGTCGCTTTGCCCTCAATGCGCCGTTGAATGAGCCTGATTATACGACATTCTACGGTGGAGGCGAGAAGGGATATATTGATTACCCGATGTTAGATGCGTTACCAGTAATGTAAGGACAAAATTTTAGATCCTTCCTAACCCTACGAGTGAAAGAGGGGACTAATGTTCCAGCATATTAATTTTGCTCTTGCTGCAAGATCCCCGACTTCTTAAAGAAGTCGGGGATCTAACCCTCACATCAATATTAATGAAACAGTTTCGTTCTTGTTCCAAGAATCCGGGTAACTTTTACGAAACCCGGATGTTTTACTCCACGACAAGTTCAAATTAAACCTACGTAAGACTTAAAAGCCTAGTATTTTTTTCAGGTGCATAAGTAGCTGTTGCAAGGTTTCGGGCAAATTAATGATTTTCTGGATAAGTTCTTGGGGACTAAATCCAAAAAATGTCAGAACAATACCAATGATGACAATAGCAATTACTGTACTAAATACTGTTTTGAGTAAACTAAGTAAAGCTTGGAAAACTATTAAGACAATTACAAGTTCAGCAATTAATGCGACTAATTGATTAGGCATAATTCTACAAAAAATAACCACGTAAAAATATAATTTTTTCTCGTAAGTAAGAATACAAGCAAATTACCCTTCCCCTTTCCTCTTCCCCCTCTTTTCCTCACAAACCCATCGAATATAAAATTACGCGGTCGTGGATTTTATCGGGCAAAATATACTTGAGAACTGCCGCGAGTTTAGCATCTGGTCCAATCAGATAGCGCGTTTTTGGATGCTTTGCGGTGAGTGCGTGGACAACAGAACGAGCAACAGCATCCGCAGGAATACCATTCGCTGCAATTACCCCGCTTCGCTTGCGTACAGCAGTCATCGCACGACCGTAGAGGATTTGCGCTGATTCGGATAAAGTCTCTTTTGCGGTATCAGCTTGAGCAAATGACTTATCCCAAATTGGAGTTGCGATCGCACCCGGTTGAATAAGCGAAACCGAGATATTCCAGGGTCGCAATTCCATCCGTAGTACGTCGGTGAGTCCTTCGAGAGCAAATTTTGAAGCGTTGTAAGCACCTAAAAACGGAGATGGACTGATACCGCTAATCGAACCCATATTTACAATTCGACCAGTACGCAAACGCAGTAAACCTAAAAATGCTTGGGTTACTGCGAGTTGTCCGGTGACATTAACTTGTAACTGTTGTTGAAAATCTGCAACTGGTAGTAATTCTAAAGGACCGGGAACGGCAACACCAGCATTATTTATCAATCCCCAAATCCCATTGTTATTAGTTGCTTCTGAGACAATTTTAACCGCAGATGCAATTGATTCGGCGTTAGTTACATCTAGAAAAACTGGAGTCAGCTTTGATGATGCTTTTTGTTGAAGTTTTTGAGCATCAACATCTTTACGCACACCAGCAAAAACAAAAAATCCCATTTGGTCTAATAATAAAGCGCAAGCTTCACCTATTCCTGTCGATGCTCCAGTAATTACGACTGCGCGTTGACTTTTTTCAATCATTGTTTAATAGAGGGTATGGGGGTGCAGCAAGGGGGGTATATTCGGCGTTTTAAGTGACTCACCACAATATTTATTACCCTCCCCTACTAGTCGTTAACAGCAAATGCAGCGATTTGTTAATTTCGATACCAATTGATGCGGAGAAATTGGCGACTTACAATATTCCTCTCAAAATAGCAGATAAACCTATCAACAAACCTCAGAATATTCCACAGGACTTGTAACCGTAATTGTTTACCACAATAATTACGTAATTGACAGATGATTTAGGTTGAGACGAAACTATAATCCCGATTTCTCACAAAAGTCGGGGTTCTGATTTTCATATACGCTTACATCCTTACGCCCCTAATTACAACCTTTGATTTGTCAGGGCTAAATCTTAAGAGAGAAAAATCCCTTGGTTCTTGAGCTTTAATCCACTTCTGAAGATAGTGTAATTCTTAGGCTACAAATCTTAAACTATAAATAAGATTTGAAAACGGCTACTTAAATTACACATTAAAAATTAAATTTCACGGCAATCCGGATTACTACAAAAGTCGATTAGTTAGTTTTATCTCGCTTATCTCGCTTATCTCACTTATCTCACATACCAACCAGAGGACTTCGATCGTGAATACAGGTTTATTTGAATTAACCCTAGAACAACAATTTCAAATGAGACTGATGCAAGAATCAGTTCAAGAATTAAGCCGTGAGGAAATGTTAGATGTATTGATGCAAACCTCTCGGTTATTGATGGTCAAAGATAACATCATTCGTGACCTCATTAAAAATGGTTCCATGTAAAAAAGGTTCGGTGTAAGTAAGTAAGGCGTAGGGTGCGTTAGCTCTTAGCGTAACGCACCATTAACAGTCTCATGGGAAAGCGTAATGCACCATCGACAGTCTCACGGGAAAGCTGAATAATGTAGACAGTTTCAGGTGCGTTACGCTGCGAACAGGGCACCCTACAATTTAATTTTCTTAATCTATAAATATTCCTGCCGACTTACTTAAATGTAAAATAAGTATCTTGTCTGTGCCATAACAGTAAACTAAAATCCCCGACAGCTTTACGCACGCCGGGGATTTTAGTTTACACGAAAAAAATCTTAGAGAACCGAAGACAGAAACCAAGCTTTCACCGCAGGATATCAAAAACACATCGCTAAACCAAGTCGAACCAACAGAATTAGTAAACGCGATCGCAACTTTAATAGGGAGTAGGGAGGTGGGGAGGTGAGGAGATTTGGGGGAGTTTAGAAATATCTTATATTTAACAGCTTCCCCCTTCTGCCCTTCTGCCCTTCCCCCTTCCTCCTCTTTAATTCGTCGGGTTCCAAACGAATCGTCCTTGCGTGTCAATATAACCAGCACCACCACGCGAATAAACTAACGCTAAACCATTAACAAAACTTAAACCTAGATTGAACTGCGGTGAAATTACCATTTTTCCAGTTTTATCAATATAACCATACTTATTATTAATTTTGACTGCTGCCAATCCTTGGGAAAAATTAGTTGT
This sequence comes from uncultured Calothrix sp., assembly GCA_964242965.1. Taxonomy (GTDB): domain Bacteria; phylum Cyanobacteriota; class Cyanobacteriia; order Cyanobacteriales; family Nostocaceae; genus JANNFJ01. Next base: position 7,949 of record CAXTCQ010000317.1, read on the forward strand.
TTTCTCAAATTGTGCGGGAATCACTATCTTACCGTTTGCATTCACGTATCCCCATTTATCACCAACCTGCACCGCAGCTAACCCATCGGTAAATTCCCACGCATCGTGAAACTGAATTGCGATCGCAATCTTTCCGGATGAATTAATATAACCGTATTTATCGTTAACTTGTACAGCAGCTAACCCTTGTGCAAACCTCAAAGTACTTTCAAACTGCGGCTGAATTACAACTTGACCATCAGCATTAATATATCCCCATTTTCCATCGATTTGGACTGCCGCAAGTCCTTCGTAAAAGTGTAAAGCTGCCTCGAACTGCGGTTTAATGACTACTTTCCCCGTGTAATCAATGTAACCCCATTTACCATCGACTTGCACCGCTGCTAGCCCATTTTTAAACGCTAATGCACCATCAAACTGCGGTTGAATAATCACTTTCCCTGACGAATTAATGTAACCGTATTTACCATCAATTACAACCAATGCCAAACCATTCGTAAAAGCATACGACAACCGATATTTTGGCGAAATGATTTGTTTCCCTGTTTTATCAATATAACCATACTCGTCTCCAACTTTGATTTGTGCCAATCCATCCATAAAACCCCAAGCTAAATCATACTTTGGAGGGATGACGACTTTTCCTGTACGGTCTATGAAGCCATACTTTCCATTTTGTAAAATCCGAAAAAGCTGCATTGAGAAATTACTTAGTTCGAGTGAAGATTTAGTTACTTGCTTGCTGTAAGTGGGTTTACTCGATGCCCAAGTAATTTGTAGATTGCTAACGAGAACCCAACTGAAAATCAGCGGTATCAGCACAAAATTACGAACCAACTTCATCGGACTTCCTCACGTCAAAATTGCAAACGGATTTTAAGTATAATGCCGATACCATTATCTATAAACCCATTTAACATGAAGATTTTATGTATTTAATTTATACTCTATTCTCGAATATACCAGAGCTTCGATTGCGGGGAATGTAGCGAAGAATCAATACCGTGAATATACCAAGCTTGAAAATTTTCTTTTCTTAAGTCAAATTTAGAAAGCTTTAGAAAGAAAAAGACTACTTATTCAAGCTCTTGCAGCCAGTCAAAAATCTGGTCTAATTGAGCTAAGTTAATCAAACCGTACTGCCAAAGTACCATAGGCAGTAAGCTAGGATTTTGCTCGTCGTATCGTAACGCTAGTAGTAGATCGCGAGTTGGAATTGCTAAATCTTTTTCTAAAAAGCGGATAAATTGAGTAAATTTTCGAGTTTCCATAATTACGACCCCGATTTTATCACACCTAAAGAGTACGCCGTAATTTTGAGGAACTTGTGAGGAAGGAGAGGGGAGGGGGGGGGGAAGTCGAGGTAGATAACTATTTGCTTCCGACTTCCGACTTCCGACTCCCTAC
>CAXTCQ010000318.1:0-9327 GCA_964242965.1 uncultured Calothrix sp.
CGATCGCAATCATTTTTCCATCTTTAGCAAGCCTTAGCCTCTGTCCTCGCCATTCAATATTGTTATCAACGAAACAGTAACACCAAATCAAAAAGCTGAACAAGTCGCACAATGGCACGAACCACAGATATTTTCTTACTAACGGGTCTTTGAGACAGACAACTCCCACGACCCAAGCCATAGCTAATCTTGTCACCCAAATTACCAGTAATACCACCCAACTAAGAATAGAACCACTTGTAAATGCCACTAACAGCAAACTAGTAGGAATTCCATAGGTAAAAATTAACCCTAAGTAGCCCCAACTGCGAGAGACACGGATGCAACATGCCCAACGAATTTGCTGTTTGATAGCCTTGGAAAAAGTGCTGACACCAAGTTCGTGTTCAACCACATAGTCAGAAAGTATGACTTTATAACCAGCTTGGGCAGGTAAATAACCAAGTTGAAAATCGTCAGCAAGATAATCGGCAATTGCTTCAAATCCACCAATGGCTGTCAGAACTTGTTTACGGATGACAATTGTTTGACCGAAAGCATATTTTATACCGTTTTCAAGCTGATTGCTAACTAAAACACCAGTACTAAACTCTGTAGTTTGCCTCAGTGCCTCGATAATTGTCACCCATCCTTGGGCTGAGGAACGATATAAACATGTGACAACGCCAACATTTTGGTTTTCAAATGGTTGGATTACTCGCTGTAAGTAATCGCTGCCAACTCGAACATCGCTATCAGCAAGGACAAGAATCGGATGTTTGGCAAAAACTGCCGCATTTGCTAGGTTGCTAACCTTCAGGTTTGTGCCGATAATGCGATCGCACGCAACAAGTTCAATATCTAGTTCGGGAAAGTCATGAATAATTTGGTTGATAATACTGATTCCAGCATCTTGGGAGTCGCGGACGCTAAAAATAATTTGGAAATTTGGGTAATCCTGTCGGCAAAATGTTGCTAAATTGTCGTAGAGATTGCCGTCGTTTCCACAAACTGGTTTGAGGATGGTGACAGGGGGATGAAATGTGGCATCGAATGGATATGGATGTTTAAAGAATGCGAGTCCAGCATAAATCCCATAGCAGTAAAACCAAATCGATGCCAAACAGATAAATAGTAGTAGCACAATCATAAACAATGGCAACCGGACAAAAGTATCGCTGATGCTAGGACTAGTTCTTAATGGAATCAGTAAAAATTGTTTAAGTCAGCCTACTAAGAAACTTCGATTGTGGACTATAAGCGAAATCTCAGCGGCTTCAGCCCTAAGATGCTTAATCCATAAGATAATTTTAGATATTCTGGATTTTGAAAAAGCCGACAAGAAAATTTGTTGGCTTCCGGAACGGAAGCCAACCTACGAAATAGAAACGCAACTAATCGCGTTTCTATCGTTCGCTTGCAACAAACTGCTTGCGTTTAACACGCAAATTCAAATACTCACGCGCTTCTTTGTAAAGACGCTGGCGTTCAGTTGCGTCGAAAATAGCGTTTTTGAGAATTCGGAAAACAATGCGGGGACGGAAGTAATACTTACTGTAAAAGTCTTCAACTGCCTCCATCATTTCACCGCGCGATAATCCAGGGTACTCAATATGAGGTAACTGGTGACCGCTTTCATCAGTCATTTCTTTATCGACGCGCAGATAGTTATTTGCTTCAACATATTCATAAAACTCGGTACCAGGATAAGCATGTCCGATTGAAACTTGAATTGTTTCGCAATCGAGCTCTTTGGCAAACTTCAACGTTTCTTCGATAGTTTCCTTTGTCTCGCCAGGTAAGCCAATTATGAAGTCACCATGCACTGCAATACCAACCTTTCTACAGTTAGTCATGAACTTGCGTCCTTGTTCTACAGTTGCACCTTTCTTGATATTTTTCAGTATCTGCGGATTCCCTGACTCAAACCCAACAATAAACAGGCGACAACCTGCTGCTTTCATTGCCTCTAAAGTTTCTAAATCTACATGAACGCGGGAAGTACAAGACCAAGTAAAGTTAAGCGGTTTAAACTTCTCGCATAGTGCCAATACTCTTTCTTTACCAATTGTAAAAGTGTCATCATCAAAAAAGATTTCTTTGACTTCGGGGAAAAGTTTGAGTGCTTGCTCAACTTCACGAGCAACATCATCAACTGAACGCTGACGCCAAGCGTGACCATCAAAAGTTTGAGGCCAAAGACAAAAGGTACATTTAGCAGGGCATCCACGAGTAGTGTAAAAAGAAATATACGGATAGAGTAAAAAAGGCACGTTGTAGCGCTTTACATCTAAGTCGCGCTTGTAAATTGGAGTTACCCAAGGCAAAGCATCTAAATCTTCTAGCGGTGGACGTGGTTCGGTATGAACTACTTGCCCATCTCTAAGGAAACTAATGCCCTTAATTTGTTCTAACGGTTGACCTGATGCAAACTCTGTCACCGAGTAATCAAACTCGCGGTGAGTTACAAAGTCAATAGCATCACTTGCCATCAAACTTTTTTCAGGTTGTGTTGTGACGTGAGGACCAACAAAAGCGATTTTTATACTTGGTTTTGCCGCTTTCATCATTTCTGCAAGACGAATATCACTATAAAACCCAGGTGTACTGGTAAATAAAACCACAAAGTCATATTCCTTTGCGATTTCCACGGTTTCTTGAGGCGAAACACCATGAGGTGGAGCATCAAGTACTCGGCTTTCGGGTATCATCGCTGCTGGATATCCCAACCATACGGGATACCAGTAAGATTCAATTTCGCGGGTTGCGGGCCAGCGAGAACCAGCCCCTCCATCAAATCCCTCAAATGAGGGCGGGTTAAGCAGTAAAGTTTTCATCATAAAATTATTACCAAACTCAGTAAGTTAAATAAAAGCTACCTTACCATACAATAGTTCCAGTTCAAGTAAAGAAGTAATTTCGCGTTTGGTTTGATATTGGCAACCAGCACCACCATCAAACCCATCAAAGGAAGGAGGACTAAGTAGCAAAGTTTTCATCATAATGCTTATGTTGTTATTCCTACCTGATTGAACATTTATTTTATATCAACTTCAATTAATAAATCTTACTGAAACGCTTATTTTTACGTTGGTTTCCAAAAGGTTATAGTGTACTGATTATTCGTATTTTACTTCTAAAATTAAAGGAAATCTTAATGACACCAGTACATTTGAGCGAAGAAGAAGTGCAGGAATTGTGGGAAGCATTCAAAGAATTTGATGCGGATAATAGTGGTGTTATCTCAGCGCCGGAACTAGGTGAGGTAATGCGTTCATTGGGACAAAATCCAAATGAAAGAGAACTCCACGAGATGATAAGGGAAGTGGACGTTGATAAAAACGGGGGTATCGATTTTGAAGAGTTCAAAACGCTATTAATAGCCCAACAAGGAAACCGAAAAAGCCGTCTGAAGCTGGCATTCAGTGTTTTTGATGAAGATGGGAACGGTCGAATTACAGCCCAAGAATTGCACGGTGTGATGAGTCAGTTTGGGCTAACCGACAAGGAACTAGATGAAATAGTTCAAGAAGTTGATGTCGATGGTGATGCTTCAATTGATTTTGAGGAATTTTGCAAGCTGATGCACGATTCTAAGGACGAAACCAGCTATAGAGACTTGTCAAATATCGCGGATTGTGGTATAAAGTCGGCTCCAACTTCAGCTAGCATCAAGGTCAATAACGATACTACAGCAGCCACAGGAGCATCTACTACCACTACATTAACTTCCCAAGCAGCACCTAGTGAAATAAATGCCGAAGTAGCTATTTCAAAAAAACTACTATCTAAACACCCACAGGGCGAGACGAAGCGTGGTACATCCCGCTTACAAATACAGATTGGTCTGTTTCGTTTGATTCAAGGAGCGGCTTACCGCTGCTTCCGCGAGAGTTTTTCTGCCAACCACGAAACCCACTTGCGCGTGAGGAATCTTCCCTATAGAATCACTGACTTCGTGCTGTTTATAAAAACTGCGATCGCACTTTACAAAGAGTTGGGTGTGGTAACTGAAGACTGCTACCCGTTATTAGATGCAGTGGTAGAATCAATTGCCGATGAATATACCCGGCTTAAAGCACGGATCGAGAACTGGCAAACACTTGACAAAACGCCCCAAATGATGGCTGAGGAAAAAGCCATGTTTGAGGCGCGTAGCTTCTCTGCGACTGTCAAGGAAAAATTTGCAGCAGGTGTTGAGTTTGCAATTACGATGAAAAAAAAGCGTCTGGGGTTGCGTGACATCGCTGAAGGTGTGCTTGCCATTCACGAACTTAACCGCCTCAGACAGGTCGATCTAGGTACAGAAATGGCTCAATCTCCAGCGGGATCTGAAGGAGATTTTAAAGACTACCTCGACAACTGGAACCGCGTTATCCTCACAAACGCTTCTGAGGAAATAGATGGTGCAATAATGCCAGTAGCATATTGGTATGAGGACTTTATGCCAAAGCTGCTAGCGGCTTTTAGTGTTACTAATGCCGCTGACATCGATAGCAATACAATAGCCGACGAGGCAGCTTTGAACAAATGGTACGAGTCCACTCAGGCAGTGGGAGAATTTAAACGTTATGGAAGGGATGTTGCAGAGTCCTTCCCAAAATGTACCCCAAAGCAGAAGCTGATGCTTAAACAGGCATGGCGTTTGACACACCACTATTTGAATGGAGTACAGAAACGGCGCGAACGTCAAGAGTTTGAACGGGAGTCAGGTGAACTCTCACACTACGTCGCATTTATCGACGTGTATTTAAACCGAAGCTATGTCAAGAACGCGCAGATGCGCGTTAGTTTCCCTTACTATATTGGTCCTGCCGTGTGGCGCTTCTTGCATACCACTGCGGAAATTGTCTGTACAAAGACCGACGCACAGCAAAAAGTCTTAATAGCATATTACATAGACTTTTTCAAACTGTTTGCTAGTATGTATCCCTGTCCCTACTGTCGCCACCACCTAAACGCCTACGTCGTGCAAAACAAGGAGGTGGATATGTATCCGGTAGAGTACCTTTTGCTTGGACGCGACCCGCATCTTGCTGAGTTTCAGGTTTCGATAGATGCTAAACTTTCCACTGTTGTCGATGCTTCCTCGTTGCGTTTATTCCTTTGGAAGTTGCACAATACAGTTTCCTCGTCGATTACTCGCTTGGAGGAGTGGTGTCAAAAGGATGAAAAAGCCTTTTATACCACTCGTTATTGGCCTAGCTTTGAGTCTGAACTTGCACGGGCTAAAGCACTCAATCATCTCAGCATCGACACTGCCCGCATCCACCGCCTTTATAGTATGCTCAAGCCAGCATCACGACTGGCTTCTGTAAAAGTAACATTGCGTCTTTTATTGGAGAAAGGTGATATACAGGGTATAAAGGAAGCTTGTCATTTGGCACAAGATTATATTCAGGAATTGGAAGAGGCTGTCATTAGTGGCAACTTCCTGCAAGATACATACTACTTCGATCCTGACCTTGCAGATGAAGCTCCATACTTTACTCCTGATGAAGAAGAGTTTGCTCGCAGTGGTGTATTTGCGGAAGCATGTTAAAAAGGAATGCTACCAATATATAAAATCACGTATGTACAGCTTCACGAATTTTTTGCGAATAGAAAGAGGCAGATTCCTGACCCATACCGCATTCCGCTGCAAATTTTATCAAGTGGTGTCCAACTAAACCCACATTTATGAAACCTTCTATATCGCCTTTTTTTAAAGTTTCCCGTGCCATTTTCCAAAAGGTTTGTCTATAGTTTCCAAATATACCAACCCTCACCACAATGTTAGTTAAATATGTCAAACCTTTAATGATATTTGCCCGCGAAACACGGGCGGGACTGTTGGGTACTTTGATACGGTTTGGATAAGTATGTTCTAAGTGATAAGTAAAGCGTTGATATAAAAATTCGGGTTCGTAAGCGGTAGTAATGCAGCGTCGCCACATCTCAACAACTTGTTCGTAAGGCATCAAAAACTCAACGTTAGAATCGCGGTTTTCATCAAAAACAAGCCGTCCTTCTTGTTCTAGCCTGCGCCATAACGGCGTGCGCGGTAAAGCATGAAGTAAATTGATAGTTAGCAGAGGAATTTGGGATAATCGGATAAATTCGAGAATGCGATCGCATGTGTCGTCTGTATCTGTATCGAGTCCCATAATAATGCCCGAAACAACTTCCATCCCGTAACTGTTAAGGATTTTTACAGCTTCGAGAATCGGCATACCCAAGTTATGCGTTTTAGAAATTGCTTGAAGTGCGTTAGTTTCCGGCGTTTCAATTCCACAAAATACAGTACAAAAATACGCCTCGCGCATCATTTCGAGTAATTTTGGACTTTGTGCTAAATTTAAAGTCGCTTCGCAAGCAAACTGAAGCGGGTAGCCATTACGCTTTTGCCATTCGATTAGGTGCGGTAATAATTCCATCGCTGCCCGACGATTGCCAACAAAATTATCATCGACAAAATATACTGCTCCAAGATTACCGCATTTGAGCATAGCATCAAGCTCTTTTACAACCTGTTCGGGAGTTTTCATGCGCGGATTATTTCCGTATAATTCGGGTATATCGCAAAACTCGCAATGGTAAGGACAACCGCTAGAAAACTGAATATTCGCAAGAAAATATTGATTGAGATCGAGTAAGTGATAAGCTGGTGTCGGAAACTCAGTTAAAGGTAAACGTTCCTTGGTTTCAAATCGGATCTGTTGCTGTGGACGTTTGTTGTTACGGTCGAGATATTCGATTAAATTATCGGTAGCATCTCCCAATTCACCTAAGCTTAAAATATCGAAATCTGGATAATATTCCGGACAACCCGACACGGAAGGACCGCCGACAATAGTAATTTTACCTTCACGGTGCGCGAGTTTGTTGATTAAGTTAATTTGTGGACGCTGGATATGCATTCCGCTGACAATAATAGCATCAGCCCAACGATAATCTTTCCTTGTCGCTGGTTTGATGTTTTCATCAACTACCCGCACTTCCCAATCTGACGGCAAATAAGCTGCTACAACTAAAATACCTTGTGGTGGCATAAATGCTTTGACTCTGCCAGTTAGCGGATAAGCATGGTGAAAAGTTCCAAAAGAAGGGCTGTACTTGGGAAAAATACAAAGAATACGGCGATGGTTACTTGGAATATAGCGAGCCTTTTGCTCTTGTGAAGTGCTTTGAGATGGTATGACTGCGAGGTTATCAAAAGGTTTCAATACCGTCATTCCTAATTTCTCCCGACAATATGACTTGGGTTAATGGTTAAAAATTAATAGAGTAAGAGCGAATATAAACTACATTGAATTTTGTTCAAGTTTAAAATGTTTACCAGCATTAACAGTCCAACTGAAAGCAAAAGTTACAAGCTGTAACGTGAACATCACAGTATTCTTAAAAATCAAGTTGCCGCAGCTAAACCGGAAATTGGCTCATTTTTAGATTTGATTCGTCTTAGCAAGTTATAAAAATTATTTTTAACCCGAACAAACATGGTGTATCGGAAATATTCTCGACTTGAGAGGCAAAAATCTGATTTTACTATATGCAGCATAAAAAAATACTTTAAATGTAAAATACTGTATCCCAAATAAACCCTCAACAACTAACTACCAACCAAAACTTGAATGAATCTAATTATATTTTTACTGCGTTCGGCCTGGGGAATGGTAGCATTAGCGATCGCCACTGGATTTCTCAGTGGTGCGAGTAGCGCTAGTCTTATTGCTTTAGTCAGCAGTGCTACAACTCAAACTCTAGGCTCATCATTAACGTTGATTGCTTTGGGTTTTGTGGGTTTGGCAATAATTTCGTTAGTTACCAGTATTATTTCACAAGTTACGTTAATTAGGCTATCGCAGCAGGCTGTCTTTAATCTGCGGATGCGTCTTAGCAGTCAGATTCTTGGTTCTGAGTTAAGCTATCTCGAACGCATGGGAAACCCTCGTTTGCTTGCAACACTTACTGAAGATGTACAAGCAGTAGCAGTAGCAGTTTATGCAATACCGTTCCTATGCATTGATTTGGCGATGGTTTTGGGGTGTTTAATATATATTACTTGGCTGTCGTGGATGGTGATTCTTTTAGTAATAGCAATAGCAATAGTTGCAATTAGCAGTTGTGAGTGGATTACTAAACAGGGTCGAAAAAATCTTGCCCTTGCCCGTGAAGATGAAGATGTATTGTTTAAGCATTTCCGTACAATTACGGAGGGTATTAAAGAGCTTAAACTACATTATTTGCGCCGAGAAAGCTTTATATCAAAGCAGTTTCAATTTACTGCAAATGAATATAAGCGTCACTACACTCGTGGTTTAACGTTTTTCGCTACCACTAACACTTGGGGACGATTTATCTTTTTCTTTGCAATTGGGTTTGTCTTATTTGCACTTCCCAATTTTATGATTTTAAATTCTCAGATACTCTATAGTTACATCTTGACTTTTACGTATTTGATGCTACCGATGGACAATATAATCAGTAAACTACCTCAATTTAGCCAAGCTGCGATCGCGTTAGAAAAAATTGAGTCGCTGGGTTTATCGCTGGTAAGCCGAGAAGAAACTAATATAGCTCCTCCAGCAATGAAATCATCTTGGCATCGCTTGGAACTTAAAGGAGTAAGTCATACTTATCACACCGACCAAGAAGACACCAGTTTTACTCTCGGACCGATAGACCTAACGCTATATCCGCAAGAAATTGTATTTATCGTTGGTGGGAATGGTAGCGGTAAATCTTCCCTCGCTAAATTGATTACTGGGCTATATATTCCTGAAAGTGGCGAAATTCGCTTTGATAACGAGTTAATCGACAACCATAACCGGGAGTGGTATCGCCAGCACTTCTCGGTAGTGTTTGCAGATTTTTACTTGTTCGACGAATTATTGGGGCTTGAAAATCTCGATTTAGACAAACAAGCTTACGAATATTTAAAATTACTGCAACTTCAACATAAAGTTCGCATCGAAAATGGGATGCTGTCTACAACGTCACTATCTGGGGGGCAGCGCAAACGACTGGCTTTACTAACGGCATACTTGGAAAATCGACCTATCTATATATTTGATGAGTGGGCAGCCGACCAAGACCCCAATTTTAAAGACGTATTTTACAAGCAAATTTTACCTAAACTACGGGAAACGGGCAAAACAGTATTAGTTATCAGCCATGACGACCGCTACTTTCATTATTGCGATCGCATTATTAAGCTTGACTACGGCAAAATTGACTCTGACATTGCGGTGTAAAGTCAGAAAAATTCTACAATCCTTTGTCGGCGCAGTTTTGAGGATACTAACTAACGGGAAAAAATATTTTTTCCAAAAAGAGTTGACATTTGTCGTGAAGGTTGTTACCTTA
>CAXTCQ010000319.1:0-9252 GCA_964242965.1 uncultured Calothrix sp.
CATCTCCCCCCTCTCCCCTCTTCCCACTCCCTACTGCCTACTCCCTACTCCCTACTCCCTAATTTCTCTGCGCGAGACTCTAGCCAGAGGGGAATAAAAATAACGGCTGCGAGAATCAATAAGGCTAAAATAGCGAATTGACTTACCCATGCAACTAGTTGTTCTAAGGAAACAACCTTTCCTGCAAAAAATGCCAATGACACCATCACGCTACCCCAAACTGCTGCACCCGCAATGTTGACGAGAAAGAATTTCCCGAAGGACATTCCGGCAATACCTGCAAGCGGTGCGGAGAAAATTCGCAGTAATGCAAAAAATCTACCCAAAAATACGGCTTTAGCGTCGTTTTCACTAAATTTATCTTTAATACTTAAAATCCTGGCTTCGTCCATTCGTAATAAACTGCCAAGTCGCACTAATAACGGCAAACCACCAACCCGACCAATCCAATATCCGCAAATTCCCCCAATTGTAGCCCCTGCGATCGCATCCCCCAAAACTAACCAGTAGTTTAGCTCGTTACTTCCCGCTAGGAAACCACCAACTAAGGTTACAGTCTCACCTGGAATTGGTATACCCAAATTTTCTAACAAAATTCCGACAAAAATTGCCCAATAGCCATACTGATGAGCAATTTCTTGGATGTTTTCTAGTGAAATAAACTCCAATGACATCCAACACCGCCATCTTTACAATTTTTTACCTTTGTTCTATCTTGACTGGTTTTGACTTTGGGTGTCAACGATCGCAGGATGTAGGGGTAAGGGGCAAGGGATAAAGGGGAGCCATAAAATAAGCATTTTTCTACTATGCAGTTTGAATCTTTTTTCCTTAGCTCGACTTTATCCATTTTTACGAAACCTTAAGTCTTACGCTGAAACGTTTGTGGTCCCTGTGTTTGACTTTTTCGATTTTACCGATAATTCAGTGATATGCAAAAATTTTTTGCCGTCATCTAGGGTTTTTGCCGGATAAAGGAAACCAAGTTCTTAATTTTGGATAAAGTCGAGCTTAGAGGATGTTTTAAAAGTGTCTGTGAATGTCATGCTGAGGAACGAAGCATCTCAGTATACGACTTAAACCTTAGATTCTTCGTTCTGCGGAGTTTACCGTCGAACCCTTCGCTTCGCTCGAGGGTAAACTCCGTGAAGGTCTCCACTCAGAATGACAATTTATACCTTAGCCGACTTTTCAACATCCTCTTAGCGTTTACCAGTAATATTAATCATCAAAGCATTATTTACAACTTATATATGAGTATTTACTTTCAGACGATACTCCAAATAAAAAGTTCTTTTTTATACTCGCTTATGGCTGTGCAAATGGTAAATTTAAAGTAATTATAACTAAAATTGCTTATCACAACACTTTTTAGATACTACTTGTATTAACTGAAATCATCTATTGAATTTATAATCTAAGTATTTTGACGTAAGTAATACCTGAAAGTTTTATAAAAACTTCATAAAACTACAGCAAAATTATAAAAATTTAGTAAAAGATGCAAATGTTACTGAATTTAACATTCGCTTATGCCTATATTGAGGTAGTTCATACAATTTATACGGCGTGAATACTGAAAATTTTTGTTCCAGCGCTATAGCTACAAATCCCAAAATTTCTGGGTAGATTAGTAGTTTTATGGTTGGAAGATATGTAGTATTTATGGCGTTTTTCCGCTTTTGTTACGTGTTTCAACTACCCCATTAAATTCATGACCTCATCAGAATCTCAAGTAGTTTTGTTCAAGCCCACAGACCGTATTGATTTACAAAGCGGTATCGCTTTAAATGAAAAAATGAATGCAGTCACTCCCAATCCCAATCAACTTTGGGTAATTGACTTAGAATTAGTCAATTTTATGGATAGTTCGGGGTTGGTTCCCTTAGTAAACGGCCTCAAGACTGCGCGAAATAGTGGCTGTCGTTTGGTTCTTTGCAACGTGAAAACTCCTGTAAGATTAGTTTTGGAGTTGACTCAACTCGATTCGGTATTTGAGATTTTCGACTCTTACGAAGATGTGTTGACTGTTGGCAATAAGTAGGTCGGTACAAATAAAGCGTGCGTTGTTAGTTGTTAGTTGTCAATGGTATGGATTTTAGCTATGTTTATTTTCGCTGACCTACTCACATAGTTTGGATGCAACCGTTAAACTTACCAACTTTAACGGAAACCAGAATCAAATTCAGCCACAATCGAATAAGATAGAGTTTGTGACTCCGGATACACTTTTCGGTTACAGTCACAAATTCGCCGTAGAATGGTCTTTTTGAGTAAGTGCAGCTCCTAATTATTAACGACCATTTCCTACGGCTTGTTCGAGATATTTAATACTTTAAATAAATAGGCAACAACGAGCTGCGTGAACTGCCATGAAGGAGTGTAAACGCAACTTGATATTTTAGTTTGAAAACGATTCCAATCTCAATTATTGAATTTGGATATTTTGACTACACCGATCGTATTTTATTTTTGAGCAAAAACACGATTTTAACGGGACATCGCAGCCTCAAACATTCGGTACAGCATTCATATTACCACTAGGGGGAGATGCTAAACGCGGGAAATTTGGTAAATCAATACCACTATGACTTGCTGTACGAGTTTTTAGAGCTAAACGGTAACTAACGCTTTGCAACTCTGCTTGCAACTGACGGTTTTCGCGTTGCAATGTCGCAACTTTGTCACGTATTGGAGCCATGCGTTCCTCAAATTTGCGACGGTAGATTTGCGGCAATTCTTGTACGACTTGCTCCAACATGCGACTGCGATCCGTCAGTTCTTGCACTGTTTGTCGCAACTGATAAATTTCTGTATCACGAGTTGTTATTTGGTCTTGATAAAAAGTTACTTGCTGTTCTACAGCTTGCAATTGTTCGCGCAATGCCTCGATTTGAGCTTGGTGACGCTCGGAAACCTCCGGAGAAGGCATGAAATTGGTATTGCCTTTTACCAACCGAAACAATTCTTGCGACAGTTGTTGCACGAGTTGGTCGCGCAGCTGCAATTCTTGACGCAGCTTCGATACTTCTGTAGAGAGAGCTTGGATTGTGGAGTTGTCTATTTGGCTCACAGTCAGTTTATACTCCCATTAAAAATCTTAATCACTCGAAGGTATAACTCTGCGCTCATAGTTCGGTACAATAGAAGTAAATATAACATTACCTAATAATACATTTATAAGGTTGAACTTAAATTTAGGCTCAACTAGAACAAAACGCCACATGTGATGTAGAGAACCCCCACTACCGACATATGGCTCCTCTACCTAATGAAAAATAAAGGAATATACCTATTTAGGGCTAAATTTTAGCCACTGTATAAGTTACCGAACTTATAACATGCGTATATTGTTTTAATAACGATTCTATAATTTATACAAATAATACCTAAGCATTAATGCTGAATTATTACTTGTATCTCAATATATATGCTTATATTTGAGTGAGACTTTATGATACTGCTTTTGGAAAGTAGACGGCAAGTAATTTTTAATCTATTTTGACTTTTTATTTATTCAGAAGAAAGGAGAAAGGCAAAATTTATCTACTTTAGCCTTTCTCCTTAATTTCACTGCGATTGAATTTATGCTGTTACAGGCAATGCCGCAGTTTCAGCTTCAACTTCTTCTTCTACTGCTGGTGTTTCGTTCGGAACCTGCTGCTTGATTGTAAGGTAGCGAATTACTTCTTCGCTCAAACGCATTGCACGTTCCATCGGAGCAATAATAGTTCCGGGGCCTGTATAATTCATTTGAATATACACACCGTCGCGGTGCTTACCAATTTCATAAGCTAGCCGACGTTTACCGCGATTCTGAATCTCGATATTCTCTGCACCTTGGTCGCGGATTGTATTCTCATATTTAGCGACAGCTTGTTCAATTTGCTCATCTCCAAGGTCGGGACGGAGAATAAACATTGTTTCGTAGACGGTTCTCATGATTTGATTGTCTCCTTATGGACAAAAAGGCTGAGTCATGCTAACTACCTAGCAAGTATGGTGACATACTAGATTTCATCAACATGTTTTCGCAGCAAGGAATTATAATTTTATCAGCTTTTAATTCTAGTTGATTTCTTACCTTACGGCAATTAGATTGCATGAGTGAAGCATGGACTATAACTTGCGACGTGCTACCCTAATCGAAAAGTCAACGCGAGTTGAATTTATGGGAAACCTTAGAAAGCAAGCCAATAACAAAACAAACATAGCGATCGCTACTTTGCAGATAGCAGATAAAGGATATAAATTACAGTTATGGCGCAACGCTACGTGCGAGTTCAAAATCCTGACGGACAAATTTTCTATGGATTACTCCAACTATCGCTTGATGTGCAAGTGTTGGATGCTCCACCTTGGCTATCAGGAGAACCGACGGATACAATTTTGAAGCCGGATAATTATCAAATTTTAGCTCCTTGTGCCCCTTCCAAGATTGTGGCAGTAGGTAAAAATTATGCCGACCATGCAGCCGAAATGGGCACAGATGTACCGACGGAACCATTAATATTTCTTAAGCCTGCAACTGCGGTCATCGCATCGGAGGCAGAAATTATCTATCCTTCTCAGTCGCAGCGAGTTGACTATGAAGGAGAGTTGGCTTTAGTGATTGGCTCTAGCACGACAAATTGTACCCCCGAAGAAGCCCATACCAAAATTTGGGGTTACACAATTGCCAATGATGTAACGGCACGGGATTTACAATCTAAAGATAAACAATGGACGCGAGCCAAAGGATTTGATACATTTTGCCCCCTTGGTCCGTGGATTGTCCGCGAAGTCAATCCTGGCGCACGTTTGCAAACTTTTTTAAATGACGATACAAAACCAGTACAATCAGCTTGTATTGACCAAATGGTATTTTCACCAGATTATTTGGTGTCCTATATTAGCCAGGTGATGACATTATTGCCTGGGGATGTGGTATTAACGGGAACACCGCTAGGAATTGGTGCTATGCGATTAGGCGATCGCGTTCGCATCGAAATCGAAGGTATTGGTCGTTTGGAAAATACTGTTGTAGCTAGGTAGGGAGTGGGCAGTAGGCAGTAAGGAGTGGAGGAAGTGGGAAAGATTAATTAATGACTCTTAGCTCTTAACTCCTAACTCCTAACTCCTTATTACCTTACTTGCATATAAACTGCATCTGAAATTGCTGGAATTTCTGCATAACGCCCAAATAATGACTGCCCAACTGAATATAAAGACGCTGCCACTATACCTAGAAAAATAGTAGTTGATAAAGTCTGGATTGCAAAACCAGCACCTGGTACTATACCAATTATTTCTAGCAGGTAAGCAAATAAAACAATCGCAATATCTAACAGAAGTGCCTGCATTGTATTGAAACGAATGAAATGGGCAATTCGTTCGTTTCGTACCACTAGTAAAAACAATGCAAAAAAGACTACAAGTCCTCCGAAAGGAATGGCACGATAAATTGCCATAACTGGTAAAAGCGGTACAAAAAGGATTTGCAGCGCTGGAAATTGAGAAAATAAGCTTGTGCCAAACATTAAAGCCTCTATCAGGGGAAGCATATATGGCAAACAAGCAAAAATCCTGTCTGGTACAGTTGTCGAGCCGCGCCAACTCATCTGCGTTCTCCTGTTACTTAAAACGATAATGTTATATTTTTCTAGAATAACGCAGTTACTTGTTATTTCGGTTCGAGCGAATTATTCTATCTTGACGATGCGGAACCCCATGACGCATTGGTATTGTTCGGGCTGCTGGTCATGAGGAGTAATTACCCGACCGCAACCGAGTTTACCTTCACGCAAACGCGGTTCCCCACTAACATCGGCTAGCAAACACGATTGACATACTTGCCCAGATGTGAGGACTTGATTTTCCATTAAAATTACTAACATCCCATCCCTCCTGTAATCCTCATTTTCACCTACATCTCCTAATAGTACGAAGTTGCAGTTTGAGGTTGGTAGATTTTTGGATTGATGATGCGAGTTGTGACAGTGGTCATCAGCAAAACTAACTATTGGCTGTGGCTGGATGCCGATTGCGAATGCATAAGTCGAAAATAGATAGCATTGCGAATAAAAAACATTATCAAACTCTAGGTGTAATTATTTTATATCGGCATAGAAATTTTGAGTAAAAACTTATACATAAATTCATCAATAACTCGAAGTCATTTGCAGCAATGATTCGTACAGTAGATGACAAAGCAGCTATTATATCCCCTTAGATGGGCTAGCATTTTATTAAGTAAGCAGTTAATAGTAGAAATGCTCTTAGCTATCGATTTTTGATGCTTGAGTGCTACTTAACTGCTAAATTTACTTCAACTTAAGATTCTGCCAATTCCATAAGGAACGCACTTGTGACTAAAACAAACTCAGATTTTTTGGCGGCTTCCGATCCGGCTGTATCGGACTTAATCAACGACGAACTCCAGCGTCAGCGCGACCATTTGGAACTAATTGCCAGCGAAAACTTTACCTCGGCAGCAGTTATGGCTGCACAAGGTTCGGTTCTCACTAACAAATACGCCGAAGGCTTACCCGGTAAACGTTATTACGGCGGTTGCGAATATGTCGATAAAATCGAACAAATCGCTATCGACCGCGTAAAAGAGCTTTTTGGCGCGGCACATGCCAACGTGCAACCTCATTCTGGTGCCCAAGCGAACTTCGCCGTTTTCCTGACCTTGCTCAATCCCGGTGAAAAAATCATGGGTATGGACTTGTCGCACGGCGGACACCTTACTCACGGTTCACCCGTAAATGTATCGGGCAAGTGGTTCGAGGTTTCGCACTATGGAGTTAACCAGGATACCGAGCAACTTAATTACGAGGAAATTCGAGAGCAGGCGCTTAGGGAGCGTCCGAAGCTCATTATTTGCGGTTATTCGGCATATCCTCGCATTATCGACTTTGAAAAATTCCGCAGTATTGCTGACGAAGTTGGTGCTTACTTACTAGCAGATATTGCCCACATCGCCGGGTTAGTTGCTACCGGACTCCACCCCAGCCCCATTTCTTACTGCGATGTTGTTACTACTACCACTCACAAAACCTTGCGCGGTCCTCGTGGCGGTTTAATTATGACCCGCGATGCTGAACTTGGTAAAAAACTTGATAAATCAGTGTTTCCCGGTAGCCAAGGCGGACCTTTAGAACACGTCATTGCAGGTAAAGCAGTTGCGTTTGGGGAAGCGCTCAAACCCGAATTTAAAACCTATTGCGCTCAAGTTATCGAAAATGCCCGCGCATTGGCTAGTCAGTTACAGCAGCGCGGTTTCAAAATAGTATCGAATGGTACTGACAACCATTTGATATTAGTAGATTTGCGTAGTATAGGCATGACCGGAAAGCAAGCCGATCAACTTGTTAGCACGGTCAATATTACTGCTAACAAAAATACTGTTCCATTTGACCCAGAGTCACCCTTTGTCACGAGCGGTTTACGCTTGGGTTCGCCCGCGATGACTACACGCGGCATGGGGGTTACAGAATTTACCGAAATAGGTAATATAATTGCCGACCGCTTGTTAAATTCCGACTCCGAAGCAGTTACCCAAGACTGTAAAAGAAGAGTTGCTGCGTTGTGCTTACGCTTTCCTTTGTATCCGCACTTAATGATTCCCGTACCAGCTTTAGTATAAGGAAGAAGGGAGTTAGGAGTTCTTGTGTTAGGAGTTAGGAGTTAGTCCATGTAGAGACGCGAAATTTCGCGTCTCTTATTGAGGAGCGGAGTTACAGATTAATTGCTTTCCGCCTCCCCTTTACCCTCTCAAACTCCCGACTTTCTCATAATACGTAGTTTTAATTTTTACCTTTATCAGTTATTAAATTAATATCGAATTAAGATTCAAAAAATTAAAATCCCTATACTGATTAACTATTTAAAACGTAGTAAATATAGAAAGCGAATGGCGTATCGATAAAATTACTAGTGCGTTTACGTTGTAAAAACTACAAATATTAAGTAAGTAATGCAGATTCAGATTTATCATCTGATTGCCTTTTTAGTTGCCGCAGTAGTTGTCCTCTGGACAATACCCGATGTTAGAAATATCGGTATCAAAAGCGGGCAACTCGATAAACCGGGCGAACGTAAAGTTCATCAACGTCCAATGGTGCGCTTGGGAGGTGTCTCCATCTTCGCAGGCACAATGCTATCACTCATAACAGTATGGTGGTTAGGAGGCTTTGGGCATTTACCACCTGAAAAAGAATGGCAAGTTTGGGGCGTTATTCTTGGAGGTGTGGGCTTTTTTCTAATTGGATTAACTGACGATTTATTGAACTTATCTGCATTTGCCCGCTTGTTGATGCAGATAATTGTTGCAGTTGGAGCTTGGAAAGCCGGCGTAAGTATAGATTTTGTCACTATTCCCACAATCGGTATTGTTAACCTCGGCTTGTTGAGTTTGCCAATCACGGTGATTTGGTTAGTGGGAATGGTAAATGCGATTAACTGGATTGATGGCTTGGATGGATTAGCAGCAGGAGTATCGGGAATTGCATCGATTGTAATGCTTGTTGTAGCGTTATTTATGAACCAACCCGCAGCGGCATTAATTGCAGCTGCGCTTGCAGGTGCTTCGTTGGGGTTTCTACGATACAATTTCAATCCAGCGCAAATTTTTATGGGTGACGGTGGCTCATATTTTATGGGATTCACTCTTGCTGCCGTTAGTATCATTGGTTTAGTCAAAATTCCGGCTTTTACTGCGGTATTGTTACCATATGTAATTTTGGCAGTACCAATCTTTGATATGTCAGCCGTGATTTTATTGCGTCTGCGTCAGGGAAAATCGCCGTTTATCGCTGACAAACGCCATTTACACCACCGATTGTTAAATGCTGGTTTATCACATCGTTGGGCAGTTTTGTTTATTTACTCGTTAACATTATGGGTTGGTACTTTAGCAATGGCTCTAGCCGGAATTAAGGGTGGTATTATTTTTGCTTGTGCTACTACGTCCTTACTCGCTTATACATCGTGGAAAGTTTGGCGACGTACGAGAGTTAGGAGTTAGGAGTTCTTGTGTTAGGAGTTGGGAGTTGGGAGTTCTTGTGTTAGGAGTTGGGAGTTGGGAGTTGGGAGTTGGGAGTTAGTAGTTAAGAGTTGAAAGTTAAGAGTTGAAAGTTAAGAATTAAAAATAGAGTAATATATGGTGACTCATAATTCATAACTCATAACTCATAACTCATAACTCATAACTCATAACTCATAACTCATAACTCATAACTCATAACTCATAACTCATAACTCATAACT
>CAXTCQ010000320.1:0-9227 GCA_964242965.1 uncultured Calothrix sp.
CCTTTACTCCCTACTCCCTAATTTTTGCTAAAAATTATAAGAATTAAGTTAAATTTAGTTAAGATTATTATTGATGTCGTGGTTATGTCGTATTGAGTTTTTGCTCTGGGGCTGAACGTATAGCACATCAAATTAAAGAAAATGGATTTATAAACATCCGTTTACACAGCGATACAGAAATTGTATTTGCATTTAGAGGAAAATAACAGATGAAATTCTCTTGGAGAGTCGCACTACTCTGGTCGTTACCAGCTTTAGTGATTGGCTTTTTCTTTTGGCAAGGGGCATTTGCAAGCGCTCCTGCTGACATGACTAAAAACACAGCTAGCACCCGCATGACCTACGGTCGCTTTCTCGAATATATCGATGCGAACCGGGTAACGAGTGTTGACTTTTATGAAGGCGGTAGAACGGCAATTGTCGAAGCTTTTGACCCAGGACTCGATAACCGCGTTCAGCGAGTGCGTGTTGACCTTCCTGCTAGCGCTCCCGAACTAATTACCAAGCTCAAAGAAAAGGGCGTAAATTTTGACGCGCACCCCATGCGGAATGATGGCGCAATTTGGGGACTTTTGGGCAATCTGATTTTCCCAGTTCTATTGATAACTGGATTATTCTTTTTGTTCCGTCGTTCGAGTAATCTTCCTGGTGGTCCCGGTCAAGCAATGAATTTTGGGAAATCGAAGGCTCGTTTTTCGATGGAAGCAAAAACTGGAGTCAAGTTTGACGACGTTGCGGGAATTGAAGAAGCGAAGGAAGAACTCCAAGAAGTTGTTACCTTCCTCAAACTGCCTGAAAAGTTTACAGCAGTAGGGGCACGCATTCCTAAAGGTGTGTTGTTGGTTGGTCCTCCGGGAACTGGTAAAACTTTACTTGCTAAGGCGATCGCTGGGGAAGCTGGCGTTCCTTTCTTCAGTATTTCGGGTTCGGAATTTGTGGAAATGTTCGTCGGTGTGGGTGCTTCCCGCGTCCGCGATTTGTTCAAGAAAGCCAAGGACAACGCACCTTGTATCATCTTTATCGATGAAATCGACGCAGTTGGTCGCCAACGCGGTGCGGGTATCGGTGGCGGTAACGACGAGCGCGAACAAACCTTAAACCAGCTACTGACTGAGATGGATGGTTTTGAAGGTAACACCGGCATCATTATTATTGCTGCCACAAACCGCCCCGACGTGCTTGATGCAGCGTTGTTGCGTCCCGGTCGTTTCGACCGTCAGGTAACAGTTGATGCACCCGATATTAAGGGTCGTTTGGAAGTGTTGCAAGTTCACGCTCGCAACAAAAAGCTTGACGCGAGTGTTTCCTTAGAAACAATTGCCCGTCGTACTCCTGGTTTCACGGGTGCTGATTTGGCAAACTTGCTCAACGAAGCCGCAATTTTGACTGCACGTCGCCGTAAAGATGCGATTACGCTGTTGGAAATCGATGATGCGGTAGACCGCGTTGTGGCAGGGATGGAAGGTACTCCCCTGGTTGATGGTAAAAGCAAGCGGTTAATTGCTTACCATGAAATCGGACATGCTTTGATTGGTACGCTGCTCAAAGACCATGACCCCGTACAAAAAGTTACCCTGATTCCACGCGGACAAGCTCAAGGTTTAACTTGGTTTACGCCAAATGAAGAAATGGGTTTGATAACGCGATCGCAATTACGTGCTAGAATTTCTGGTGCTTTGGGCGGTCGTGCTGCCGAAGAAGTGATTTTTGGCAGAGCCGAAGTTACAACTGGTGCTGGAAATGACCTGCAACAAGTAACGGGTATGGCACGCCAAATGGTAACTCGCTTTGGGATGTCAGATTTGGGTCCCATGTCGTTGGAAAGCCAGCAAGGTGAGGTTTTCTTAGGACGCGACTGGACGACACGTTCGGAATATTCGGATTCGATTGCAACACGGATTGACTCGCAGGTTCGCATTATTGTTGATGAATGTTACGAAATTGCGAAAAAGATTATGCGCGACCATCGTACAGTATGCGATCGCTTAGTCGATTTATTAATCGAGAAAGAAACCATCGATGGTGAAGAATTCCGTCGAATTGTTGCTGAGTACACCACTGTACCCGAAAAAGAGCAAATTGTACCTCAACTGTAAGTACATTAGCTTGATTTGATAAGTTTGAAAGGGGGATGATATGTCATCCCCCTTTTTCTTATACTGAATCGATCTGAACATGGATTTTATTCCTGACCTAATTATTATAAAATTCACAATTCTTTAATTTAAAATCAATATGACAACAATGATTTGGATGGAATCGATTACTAAAACCTACCACTTGGGAGAAGTTACCGTTCCCATACTCAAGGGAATTGAACTTTCGATTGAAGAAGGCGAATACATATCGATTATGGGTGCTTCGGGTTCGGGTAAATCGACGCTGATGAATATCTTAGGGTGTTTAGACCGTCCGACAGGTGGACATTATATCTTTGAAGGTCGAAATCTAACTACGCTTGATGATGACGAGTTAGCTTATATCCGCAACCAAAGAATAGGTTTTGTTTTCCAGCAATTTAATTTGTTAGCGCGGGCAACAGCTTTAGATAACGTCATGTTACCAATGGTTTACGCAAATTTACCTAAGCCAAAACGCCGTAAAAGAGCGCTGGAAGCTTTAGAAAGGGTAGGATTAGCCCAGAGGACTGGCAACCGTCCGAGTCAACTTTCGGGGGGACAGCAACAACGGGTGGCGATCGCCCGGGCTTTAGTAAATCGACCTGCATTAGTTTTGGCAGATGAACCGACGGGTGCTTTAGATACTGAGACTTCCTACGAGGTGATGAAATTGCTTACAGAATTGAACGAGCAAGGAATTACGATTGTAATTGTCACCCACGAACCCGATATTGCGGCTCAAACCAAGCGGATTATTCGCGTTCAGGATGGTTTGATTGTAGGGTAGTTTGTTCCTGCGGCTAATAACAATATTTCATAAAGTTAGTGTAGGTAGGGGAGTCACTGCGTTGCAAAGACAGTTACGTGTGGCTCAAGAGCCTTGTCGCAGTTGACGTTGCAACGTCCAGTGTACCTCAAGTTTTTGTTGGGTTCCGCTACTGCTCCACCCCCGACCCAATACTGCAAGGGATTAAGGGAATTGGGGTTGCGTCCAAGGGTGTAAAAAGTATGATATGCAAGGATTTTTTCCCTTTAACATGAGTCCCTTTCCCCCAAATCCTACGCAGTATTGACCCCCGACCTACAAAACTATGGTCTTCAACTGGAGTTAGGAATTGATGCAATTGCGACAAGAATTCCCAAAAGCTCATTTAAAGGAGTTAAATAACGTTCATTCAGGTCAACTTTTACTTGCTGAGTGTTGTCTATTGAAAGAAATCTCCATACTTGTCCAGTTGTGACAGTACCATAAACAGTTTTGATATTTTCTTCCAGATTTTTTTGATTGACTATTTGCGCTGCAAACATTTCTGCAATACACTGTGCAAGTCCATCATTAATATTCTCATTTTTTGCTTCTACAATAACTAAAACTGGTGCTTTAATTGTAAGTTTATCTGGATTGTGAGTGAGAATAAAATCACAAAATCCTGTTAATCCTCTGCTTGTATCCACATTAAAATTACGTCCCGAAAATAAACTTACCTGAGAATTAATGAACGTAATTTCACTCAGAATAGGAGCAATTATATATTCTGAGCGTGCTTTTTCTGTATTGATAGCAGTTGCTAGAGGTACATACCTTTTCAATGCTTCAATCAGAAATGAACTCGGTTCAATCGGTTCGGAAGCTATAATCCCAAACAACCCACTTTTTCCGTCTGTCAACTAATAAATGGTGTATACCAGCAGCAACAATATCGTTTAAGAGGTGCCATTACCTCGAAGCTATTTCCGAACTTGCAACTCAAACTTGAAGATATTATGCCGCAATAAATTTCATTCCGTACAAAGCGATCGCATTAATGTTACTGTTTGCTTGAGTCCAGATTTTAATAACGTTTCTAGATATTCGTCAGTTGTCTTTGGTGGATTTTTAAGGGTTTGACGTTGGCTTTGGGCTGCCATACAAACTGCTATTGGGTTAAGCTCTATAAGACTTTGGACAAATTCATCAGGGTGAACTGCTTTAACACTATAAGACTTTAATATTTGATTCGGAAAGTCCCTCAAATTAAAAGTAACTATAATGGTAGCTTGAGCGCGGATAGCTGCTGCTAATACGTGGCAGTCTTTTGGATCGGGAAGTTTGATTGCAGCAATCAAAGGTTCGTAATCAGTCACTAAACAATCTCGGACGTTGGCATTCATGAGATTTTTTGTCCTAGTTAACTGTTCAAGTGTTAAGTCAGGACGGTTTTTTAAAACATTTCTTATCCACTCTGCGTGAATTTCCTCTGTCCACCGTGCTTTAAATAAGTCAGTAAGTGCCAGCCACATGAGAAAATCTCTTAGTGGGGCTGGGTATAGAACACAGGCATCGTAAATAGCAGTAAAAGCCACTTTCTTAATCTAATACCCCATATTCAATTCTTGTGCTTGTGCTGACAACTCTGCCAAAGTTTGCATTCGTGCTGCATCAATGTGATTTTTATAATTAATTACATCTTCAGTCAAAACCCGGCGACGTGTTCCAACTTTGCGATAAGGAATTTCTCCAGACTCCAGTAACTCGACTAAATATGGGCGGGAAACTTGCAAGATGTCGGCTGCTTCTTGGGTACTGAGTTCCTTTTTAGTCGTTATTACGCTCACAGCGTTACCATTACCTATCTGTGTCAATATTTCTACGAGCAAATTTAATGCCGTTGCTGGTATTGTTACAACATTTCCATCTGTTTCGTCTAACATCAGCTTAAATGTGGCGTGAGAAAAATTTTCCTGCAAGTAGGATGCTAAAATCTGACTACTAATTTTGGCGATGGTGACATCTTCGCTTGTGGATACTGTTTGTTTTAAATTTTGCTTGGCAGAAAGTGTCATAAATATTCAGTCTCTCCAACTTTGATTAGAATCTGATGTATCTTATTTTAGCATCGTAAGCGAAATGAGCGAAAGCAACGAAACAGACGAAAGGCATACTTTCTTTTCACATCGATTCATCGTAGACTACGAGCAACTAACTATAAGCGAATGTGACGTATTTGCACAATCACTCGTTTTAGCGGACGCAGCATTGGATGCCAAGTTGGAGGTTTGAGATTAATACCTGTATAATGAAAGCTAAATCGAATGCTTGCCGAGGAATAGAACGTGGCGATAACACAGCACTAACAACAACGTTGGTATCCAGTATAAAACGCTCACTACTCGTCACAAAGCAGAGTCTCCAAAATCTCAGGCGTTAGCCCCCGTGCTTCTGCCTTCGCACCAATATCGTCCATTATTTGTTGCAATGAAACATTAGATTGAGCGAATAGTTCACGCACACGTAAGCGCAAGAGGAGCTGTATTTTTTTGTTGCTCCACCGATGCTTGGCTGTAGGCAAGATCTGTAGCTGCATCAACAGGAATCGAAATTGTAGTGTTTGTCATTTTCGTATCCCTGATTTTAATGAACTATTACCACCAGTAATATTGTAGCAAAAAGGCATTGGAGTGTTCCAACAAATAAATGATCCAATCCCTTTTATCTTCAGCAACATGTTTGTGTAGTTTTAAATCTCGATGTTATCTAAAATAGACAAACTAAAGATGCGAACTGTCATTCTGACCGAAGGGAAGAATCCCATGTTACGAACGTAGTCCAAAAAAGCCGACCTGCGATGCTCCGTAAGAACAATCTGGGACTATCGCGCTTGAGAACTATCGACTACGATCAGTATCCCAGATGCTTCCCTTCGGTAACTCTTGACAGTTGGGGCACTTTTTTACTTGGAATACTCTTGCCTGTTTTATTTAAGACAAGTGCCAGATTTTGAAGTGTTGGGCATGTATAGTTTATACTAACTTTTGAGCGGTTAGTCTTTGAATCTGTGCCCTACAGAAGGAAATTAGTTTATGGATTTATTAGGCAGCGATCGCAAGAAATTACGCGAAGCAATTCTTAACGCTTACCCTGACCAAGGTGAGTTAGAGATAATGGTCGCCTGACTCCACCTCCTTGGCGACAGTTTGGTAAACAAGAAGATATCCTAGTTAATGAAGAAGAACGCTGGCAAAAACTCCGAGAATTAGCCAAATCTCAAGATAGGAATAAAAAACGGGGAAATAACTTCCGTATTTCTGCTGAATTAACTGATGTAATTAATGCAGTAAATGCAGCTATTTATCTACGAAGACCTTTATTAATTACGGGTAAACCGGGAGCAGGTAAAACCTCCTTGGCTTACGCGATCGCCCATGAGTTGAATTTAGGTTCTGTCCTTTCCTGGGCAATTACGGCTCGTTCCACCTTACAAGAAGGGCTTTACAGCTATGATGCTTTAGCCCGACTGCAAGATTCTCAACTCCCACCTAGTACCCCACCCCCAGCAGACGGAAAAGAGCCACAGAAAAAACCTCAAGATAAGGATATAGCTCAAGATATTGGTAAATATATTACATTAGGTGCGTTGGGTACAGCTTTTTTACCTTCTTCTTTGCCTAGAGTACTCTTAATTGACGAAATCGATAAAAGTGATATTAATCTCCCCAACGATTTATTAAATCTTCTGGAAGAGGGGGAATTTGAAATTCCAGAACTTGTTAGGCGATCGCAATCGAGCAATGAGAAATTTAATGTTCGTACTCAAGACAAAGATATTGATGCTTTAATTAAAGCAGGTCGTGTTGGTTGTTTTGCTTTCCCAATTATTGTTATGACCAGTAATGGAGAACGGGACTGAATGGGAATATGCATGTCGTGCCGGAACGACTACGCCATTTAACTTTGGTGAAACGATTACAACTGACTTAGCCAATTACAACGGCACATATCTCTATGGTCAAAAACCCAAAGGAATTTATCTTCATGAAACAACACCTGCGGGTATATTTAGCGTAGCAAATGCTTTTGGGTTGTACGATATGCATGGGAACGTATGGGAATGGTGTGCAGACCATTGGCATGACAGTTATAAAGAAGCGCCCAATGATGATAATCAAGAAAAACGGCTACTGCGCGGTGGTTCGTGGGACAACTATCCTGGCAATTGTCGTTCTGCCACCCGCTACTCGAATTTCGGCGAAAACAACCACGACGGTTTTCGGGTTGTGTGCGGTGTTGCGGCGAGGATTCCTTAGCGCTTTGCACTTTTGCCCTTTTTTCCTCTGCTCTTATTCTCTTTACCCTTCAAAAGTGTAGCGGAGCGGGCGAATTATTTTTTTAATTTTGACAAACTAATCTTTTTTTATCTATTGCTCTGTTACCAAATTAACATATAAATTTTGATATGTAAATCGTATTTAAAGGTTTTCTCGAAAAATTACCAATTATCCAAAAAATATCCGCTTCGATCAAATAAAAGGGAATTATTTTGCAGCTTATTTAATTGTAGGACAGGCAGGATGCCTATCCTACAGGAATTATTTTGCTGCCAGCCAATTACTCGCAATCGGCATTCTCCAACCCGTACCAAAAGCACGGTCGGTAATTTTCAATCCTGGAGGAGCTTGTCGCCGTTTAAACTCAGCACGAGCGACCATTTGAATAACTCGATTTACTGTTGCAGCATCATGTCCGGCACTAATTACTTGCGCTGCCGATTGATGTTCTTGTATAAATCGTAGCAAAATATCATCGAGAATATCGTAGGGTGGCAGCGAGTCTTGGTCAACTTGTCCCGGCTTTAACTCAGCACTAGGGGCTTTAGTAATAATATTATCTGGAATTAGGTATCCCGTAGGGGCGGGGTTCCCCCGCCCGTATTGGGGCGTATTCAACCATCTACAAATAGAATAAACGCGGGTCTTAGGTACATCAGCAATAACTGCCAAACCGCCATTCATATCCCCATAAAGCGTACAGTAACCAACTGCCATCTCCGATTTATTCCCAGTAGAAAGCAGTAAATGACCGAATTTATTGGCGACTGCCATCAATAAGTTACCACGAATTCGAGATTGAATATTTTCTTCAGCCAGTCCAAATTCCGTACCTGCAAACATGCTTTCGAGGGTATTATCGAAGGCTGTCATTAAATCACCGATAGGTAATTTTTGTGTTTCTATACCCAGATTTTCGGCGAGTGCGAAAGCATCGCTGATGGAATGGTCGGAACTGTAGGGCGATGGCATCAAGATACCGAGGACATTTTCTTTACCAAGGGCAGCGGATGCTAGAGCAGCTACCAGCGCGGAGTCGATACCACCGCTTAATCCCAGGACGGCTTTTTTAAAGCGGCATTTTTGGGCATAGTCGCGGACTCCTAAAACTAAAGCATTCCAGATTTCTGCGTCTTCGCTTGCGGATTCGGGGACGATGGAACTGGGTAGAAAGTCGCTTTTTTTAACGTTGAAATCAACAAATCCTAAATCAGTATCAAATCCACAGCCTCGATAAACGATTTCACCCTGACGGTTGAGGGCAAAGCTATTACCATCAAATATTAAATCGTCGTTGCCACCGACTTGGTTTGCATAAATCATTGGCATGGCGAAGCGGATGGCGCTGTGTTTGAGCATGGCTTCGCGGGCTTTGGGCTTGCTGACGCTGTAGGGTGAGGCTGATAAGTTGACGATGAAATCAACGTTGATTGCTGCTAAGTCTGCGATGGGGTTGATTGTGTAGCTGCGTTTGCCCCAAAATTCTTCGTCGTTCCATAAATCTTCGCAGATTGTTACGCCGATGTTGATGTTGTCGAGGGTGAAGTGATTGGGTTCTAATCCGGGTTCAAAGTAGCGGTGTTCGTCGAAGACATCGTAGGTTGGTAAAAGGCGTTTGTGAAAGATTTTTTGGATTTTGCCGTTTTCGAGTAGGGCGGTACTATTAAATAAGCTTTTGCCTCCGTCGGTGTATGCTTGGGGGTTGGGTGTAACTGTGCCAATTAGGACGGCAAGATTTACTGGTAATTCATGTGCTAGTTGTTGCAATGTGTTGTCCATTGCTTCGATGAAGCTGGGGTTTAGGAGTAAATCTCTCGGTGGATACCCGCATAGTGATAGTTCGGGTGTTAGCAAGAGGCGTGTCTGTGTGGATGCGGCTTGGTGGGCGGCTGCGAGGATTTTTTGGGCGTTTTTGGGTAGGTCGCCGATGGTGGGGTTGAGTTGTGCTATAGCTATTTTCATATCTATGGTGGGGTTGGTGGGGTTGGTTGGTTTGCTTGGTTGAGGCAGGACGGGGTTGGT
>CAXTCQ010000321.1:0-1544 GCA_964242965.1 uncultured Calothrix sp.
CCCCTCCATATTTTCTCGTATTCTTTTTCAAAAATCAAATAGGATTCCTATATAATTGTTATAATATGCTTCGATGTTTTTAAGGTTGATACAACGAAAAGAATTAGTACAAACTTTTCAGAAAATATTATAGCTTTATAATTTTTACAAAAGCTAGTATTATCAGTACTTTGAGTCAGGAAACGTATTAAGAAGCTATTAATAAATCAGCCTTTTTCTACTCCCTACTCCCTATCTTTATCGCCATTGTCATTCCCAGGTAATTAATCCTAGTATTAATGAAGTTGAAATGCAATCTGCGGGAAACTACTGCTTTTTAGAGCGTCAGACATATAAAGGTGTACGTAAATTATTAGCATGAACATCCAACTGTTACGAGCTTCCCTATTTTCCCAGGTCAAAGCACGCCATTGGTGGCTTGGCATTTTAGTATGGATGGCAATGCTCGCCCCGGTACAAGCATCAGTGATTTTGCGTGTAGCAATCGAGCGCGATGTCAATCAGGTAAAAGTCGGAAGTTCTACGGCTGCGGTAATTAAAGATGGTAGCGGTCGGAGTTTGGGACAACTGCCTGCGATGAGTTCGTACTACGCACAACCCTCACCTGGAGGAGGAATAGCGTTAGATAAATGGCGTTCGGGATTATTTTGGATTGAACCGTCGGGGAAAGGTTTTGTTTATATAGGCAATCGCTGGTTTCGCGGTCGAACCTTAATAGTCCCGACACAGAAGGGTTTGACAGCAGTTAACTGGGTCGATTTAGAGGAATATCTCTACAGCGTCATCGGCGGCGAAATGGATACGCGCTGGCCCCAAGAAGCACTTAAAGCCCAAGCGATCGCAGCCCGTACTTATGCCATTTACGAACGCGAAAAACAGCGCAGCAACCCCATTTTCGACGTAGGAGACAGCCCCGACAAGTGGCAGATTTATAAAGGTGTAATTAGCGAATCTCCTAGCACCTACAGCGCGGTAGATACAACTGCCGGGAAAGTCTTAACCTACAACAACCGCATTATCCTATCAGTTTTCCATGCTTGTTCGGGGGGACACACCGAAAACGTCGAAGATGTTTGGGGAAATCCCCAACCATATTTGCGAGGAGTTCCCGACTTCGACCAAAATATCCCTGAATGCAATTGGCAGCGAACTTTTTCCGCTGCGGAAATTAGCCAGAAATTTCCAGAAGTCGGTCAAGCCAAACAAATGGTAGCAGAAAGCTTATCACCTTATGGTAGCGTTAAAACTTTACGAATCGTCGGCGATAAAAATGCTAAAGTCTTGCGTGGCGAAGATGTACGCACTGCCTTAAAGTTGAAAAGTACTCGTTTTACCGTTAGCAATGCTCCCGATGGCAGTTTTGTCATGCAAGGCAGAGGTTACGGTCACTCGCTGGGAATGAGTCAGTGGGGCGCTTATAATTTAGCATTACAACGCGCCAATTACCTACAAATCTTAGCTTACTACTATCGAGGTGTAGCACTGTCGCCAATTCAGGCAAAGTAAGGAGTTAGGAGTTAGGAGTTAGGAGTTAGGAGTTAGGA
>CAXTCQ010000321.1:1644-9222 GCA_964242965.1 uncultured Calothrix sp.
AGTTAGGAGTTAGGAGTTAGGAGTTAGGAATTAGGAGTTAGAAGTTAGAAGTTAGGAGTTAAAAGTTAGGAATTAAAAGTTAGAAGTTCAAAGTCATAAAATTCCCAACTCCCTACTTTAAACTCATAACTCACAACTCATAAGTCACAACTCATAACTCCTAACTTCTAACTCCTAACTCCCTTCCCCCTCTTCAAGTCTTCTAACTTCTTGGTCGAGTAAGTCGGTTTCGGTGGAGTAGGCTAAATCGTTGCTACCAATGACTTTTTCGGCGGCAAATTGATTGGCAAAGGCAATTTTTTGCTGTAAATCTGAGTCCGCACTCGCTAATACTTTGGCACGGGAAATGCGATCGCGGTTTCGTGAGGCAATTTTGTTGTTGCGCCATTTAATCCAGAAATATCGTATTAAAGGTATAACTAAAAACCCCGTGCCATAGGCTAATAGCAACCAGTAAATACCCTGGACGAAGCCTACTAAACCGCCTACCTTCGCTGCTATAACACCACCGCGTAATAAATTACCAAGGATTAAAGCACCGATAAAGTTAGCTGCACCTAACCCAGCACTGAGTATAATTTGTCCAGAACTGGCAGCGCTAAACCGCCAGGGAAATTCCTCTAAGTAGGATGCGATGCTCCTTCCCAATGCACGGAGTTTTTTTGACGCACGCACTTGCAACTCAGGGAAATAGTAGATAATTTGCCCGGATGGACTTACCTGCGGTTGCCCGTTAAAGCGCGTCAGCACGGGTAACATATAATCTTCGTATTCTTGT
The DNA here is from genome assembly GCA_964242965.1 of uncultured Calothrix sp. Taxonomy (GTDB): domain Bacteria; phylum Cyanobacteriota; class Cyanobacteriia; order Cyanobacteriales; family Nostocaceae; genus JANNFJ01. The sequence goes on from CAXTCQ010000321.1 coordinate 2,423, forward strand.
TGATATTTCTCTCCAATATCATCTAAATAGGGCGATATTTGCTCTGCAACTACCGCACCGCGATTTTCGTTAATTACAGTTCCAATTTCTTGCCAGCGACGTTCTTCTAAGTTGGCATTAGGGTTTCCATCCCCGAATAAAAATGAAAATACTGCCTCAAAAAAATTGAGTTCACTTTTTTCGCGTCGGCGATCGCGGTAATGGGTATCGTAATTGGGGCTAAGATACCAAAATAAATCGGGAAAATAAAACAATCCCCCTCCTCCCCAACTAACTCCGCTATCGTTATCGCGGTCGGAGTTCATTGCAGTCACAATTAAAGTAATGGAAATTAATATTAAGAGGATAGAAGCTATTAAGAAAACGCCAAATGAAATCCGAATCAAGTAAAATAAAATACTCCAGATTTGCTTCCAGCGTTCCTGTAAGCGGATTTGGAAATATTTATTACGTAGAATTGTGCGGAAATCTTTGGGAAAAAGGTAAACAATATCACCTGTTTCCGCAACTTGTAAATGACCGCCAGCGTCGGATGCCAGAGCTAGCAAACTTTGATTTGCTTCTGCGACATTTAAACCAGCTTGAGTTGCCACATCACCAACGGTAACGCGGTAGCCAAGCTGTTCGACAGCCCGCATAATACTGGGATTGGGAGCCATTGCTCTGGTCTCCTATAAAAAGTAACTCTTCTTTAAGTATAAAGTTTTCAGGAGGAGGGAGTAGGGAGTAGGGAGTCGAGGGGGGGTGGAAGAAGAATTAGGAGTATGAGAATCATCGGAACAGAAAACCAGGTTAAGCTCAAAAGGCTCACTATATAAGGGTTTTATTGACAGAATTTGTAGTTAAAAGGGTTGATAACTGTTACGTACAATATACCCATAAATGGACAGAATATCCCAATTGTCCACATTCCAATCGTTAAATGCACAAAATTTGAGTTATCTCCTATTCGCAACGCTGAAGAGTGAATTGCGAATTATTTAGTCGTATGTTTTTAGGATACAAATAACACGCATGGTCGGACACTAAAAACATGAGTGTATTCACAAATGTAAATCGTTCAAACACTTATTTTCAAGCGTCGGTAGTAGCTAATATAACTTGATACAATTGAGTTGAATTATACGGTAACATCACCGACCACTAATACACGAGATAATAGGAGTTTGCGCCTCATGCTACTTATTGTAATATATATGTAACTCGACTTAACCCGGTTTTTTGTTCCAATGATTCTCCTACCCTTAACTAACCAGTTAGTGTGAAAGAATAATAGCGATGTTTTCCTCGTGTACAGGCAAAGTTAGCCTGATATTACCTGTAACAGGCTAACTTTACCACTTAGACAGCAGTATCATGTTTGCGCCATCAAGCCAAATTTATGTACGGTTAACCATTACAAAGAAAAAATTCTCAAATTATGACTAAAGTAGAATTTACTATTCCCATTCATACTGTTAATAATACCATCAAAGAAGAAGCAGAAACTAAAGCCAAAGAAGCTTATGTGATGACTCTACTTAAATATGGAGAAATTAGCAGTGGTAAGGCTAGTCAATTACTAGAAATTTCTCGATTAGACGTAATAGATTTAATGTCTAAGTATGAGATATCTCTATTTGACGATAGTATGACTTTAGAAGAATTTCAGCAAGAGGTTAATCAGGCAAAAATGAAATTACGAGGCAATAATCTATGATTGTTGTCTCAGATACAACCCCATTAAGTGAACTCTGTAAAGTTGATAAATTAGACTTACTTCAAACTGTTTTTGGTAAAGTAATAATTCCTCAACAAGTTTATGAAGAATTAACAACGGGGAATCATCCCGCAGTTTTAGCTGTAAAATCAGCCTTATGGCTAGAAGTTCGTTCTATAAATAATAACCAGATCGTTGAACAATTGCAATTAGAAACGGATTTAGATGTAGGAGAATGTTCGGCAATTATTTTGGCAGAAGAATTAAACGCAGATCAACTGTTGATTGATGAAAAAGCTGGTAGAAAAGTTGCTATTAGTAGAGGCTTGCCAATTATTGGTTTAGTGGGAGTAATTATTTTAGCGAAAGAGCAAGGATTAATTGATAATGTCAAAGATATTTTAGATGATTTAATTAGTAAAAGAACAAGAATAAGTCCGAAAATTTATAATTATGCTCTAATTACAGCAAGAGAAATTTAAAGCAATGTGACAGTGAAGCTATCCCTGAAGATGCGCTTTATTGTGACTCTTAGCCCCCCTTGGAAAGAGGGGTAGGTTCCGATCTAATTTGGTGCAGCTTCATATTAAATTGGTATTACTTCCTTCCCCCTTCCAATTTTTTAACTCGCGCTTCTAATGTATTGACTTGCTGCTTGAGTTCGATGACGAGAGTTGCGAGATTGTCGAACGTGCTACGCAACCGACTTGCATTGGGAGTATCGCGTTCCGATTGAGTTTGAGTGCGTCCCCGACGCGACGACTGCGAAGGAATAGTTGTACGTGGAGAACGATTTTGACCAAGTTGCGATTCAATATAGTTTAAACGCGATTCTAAACGATTAAAATCGGACTCTAAATTATTTAAGCGAGAATCTGTAAGTTGCGAGAAAGCAGTACTCGAAAAAAAACTACTCCAGAGAATAATTGCCAAAAATATTGCTATAGCTAACTTACGAAACATATGAAAATAAAAAGTAATATATTGCGTCGGCTTGCGGCATCTTGCCCGACCTTATATTCTTTAACTATCGAGCAAATCCCATCAAATAAATGTAGAGACGCTTGGGTATCGCGTCTCCAAAAAATTCAAATGTCCCAATTAGAAGTTGTAACCAACTCCAAACAGTAACCCGACATCGGTTTGGTCTAGAAAAGCTGCATTCACAGTACCGTTTAACGTGAACCGAGAACCCAAAGGTACATCTACACCACCAGTTAGCAAAAGCCCAATATTCGCATCGTTGCTAGTTTCAATCGCTACACCAGCACCGATAAAAGGAGATATGGAAAAAGTTCGATCTCCTGTGGGGTTTGCACTTTGCGAAGCCAAGTCAAAAGTAATAGGCACCATAACAAGGGTATCGTCGCCAATTATCGCCCCAGGTCGCACCGAGAAGTTGCGCGTTAGTCCAATTTTACTAATAACAGCAAAGTTACCTTCACTTACAGCTGAGTCTCCACCCAAACCAATATTGCCACCAACACCGATGTAGCTTCTACCACCACGAGTCGCTCGACCTGGGTCAACACCGTTATTTTGTGCTTGCTGTTGACCTTGCCCTAAGCTAACATCTGGTGGAATCAAAACTTGGTTGACAGCATGAATAACACCGTTGCTAGCTTGAATATTAGGCTGAGTAACTTGGGCATTATTCACTGTCACCTGACTAGCATCTGTATTGATTTTGACATTAACAGGTCTTCCCTCGGCGGTGTTAAGTTCGCCAGATTGTAATTGATTTGCTGTTAACTGTCCGGAAACTACGTGATAACTTAAAATCTTAATCAGAGTTTCTCTATTTTCTGGTTGCTGCAAGCGTTGTAAAGTTTCTGCGGGTAAAGCTGCAAAAGCTTGGTCTGTAGGTGCAAATACTGTAAATGGACCACCACTTTGCAAGCTTTCTACTAAACCTGCTGATTTTAATAAAGAAGTCAAGGTTGTAAAAGAATTGCTTGCTAATGCTACAGAAACTATGTCACCTGATGTTTGACCAGCTTGAGTACCGCTTCCGGTTCCAGCCACAATATAATTAGCTGCGGGGAGATTAGCTGCAATCGGTTGTAACTGTCCTTGTGCGACTAAAGCTTGATATAAATGTGCAGCAGCTTCCGCACGAGTTAGGGCTAATTCAGAATTAAAAACTTTCCGTTCTGGATAGTTAACAACAAGGTTTGCTTGCGTTGCTGCGGCTACTTGACCTGTAGCGTAACTAGGAATAGCACTAGCATCGGAATAGTAATTGCTAAGAGTCGCTGCATCACCAGCATTCAATCGCAAACCACTTGTTAATGCCACTATTGCTTGTACTTTGGGAATTCGCTGATTTGGTCGAAACGAATTATCGGGATAACCGGACATAAATCCAGTTTCGTAGGCTCTGGTAATTGCCGAAGCTGCCCAGTAGTTAGAGGGCACATCCTTAAATCCGCCCGTCGGTAATTGCCGTGCCTGGGTTTGATTGAAAGCTTTTTGAATAATTGCTGCAAATTCGGCGCGGGTAACAGCTTGCTCTGGTTTAAATGTGCCGTCTGGGAAACCAGTAATTATGTTTCTTTCTGCAAGTGCTTGTATGAATGGAAGCGCCCAATAATCCTGACTGACATCAGGAAAGTTAGAAGCTGAAGCAGGTGTTGTAGATGGAGTTGGAGGTGGGGTTGTGGATGGAGTTGGAGATGTTTGGGTGTCTTGAGCAGAGACTAAAGTAGGAATAATTACCGGAATCGCAGCTGCGGTAAATGTTATCCCAGCGACCAATACTGTTCTTGCTAGCGACCGACGAACAACGTTATACATTAAAACTGACTCCTCAAAATAACTAGACCGAACACACCAGGTTAATAAACGATAATTACAATCGATTAAGCTGAACTAATCGCGTATCGATTATACAAACAAATTAGATTCTAAATAGATTGTGAAAAATTTAAATCTCAGAAACCTAATTTTTCTCAACCATACTAACGCAAATCACATTAGCCTCCGTCGAGGTAAGCCAAGCAGGACAAAGGTAGATTGATTAATTAAAGAAATAATTAATAATTTCTATCTAAAACTATAATCCCTATATCCTTGATAGCTTTTTCTACACTTAATAACATCTATCTCAAGCAAGGACACTCTAAATCATTCATTTTCTATCTTTAGGATGATTGACTAATATTTGACTAAATTTATTTTTTTGTATTATTTTATACATTGTTAGCGCGACAACCTATTTAGAAGTAAAGCCATTAAAAGTCAAAATTACTTTGTGCGTATGCCAAAAGGTATAAAAAGCAGGTCAAATATAGTAATCGCAGTATTAAATACAAATTTAAATAACTATCCGTAGGGTAGTAGAATTTTTGCCGATTGATGGCGATAATTTTGTAGTACAAATATTACCTGGTAAAAGCCATGCAAGTTTCAGAACTTCTAGAGCAATATAGCGCAGGTAAAAGAGATTTTAGTGGAGTAAATCTCAGTGAAGCCGACTTGGAAGAAGCCAATCTTAGTGGCTTAATCTTAGACAAAGCTATATTAGATGGTGCGAATCTGAGTAAAGCTAATTTGAGTGGAGCTTCTTTGAGTCATGCTGACTTAAATGGAGCTAACTTAACAAATGCGAATTTGAGTGGAGCCAATTTGAGCGGAGCAATTTTAGAAGGAGCGATTTTAGAAGGGGCAATTCTGGACAGTGCTAATTTGAGTCAGTCCGAATTAACTGTGGCTAAGATGATTGATGCTAACTTGAGTGAAGCCGATTTGAGTGAAGCGAATCTCAATGCAGCAAACTTAGATAATGCCGATTTAAGTGGTGCTGATTTAACTGTCACCGATCTATCTAACGCGAATTTGAGCCAAGCTGACTTGCATGAAGCGAACCTAAGTGGTGCAAACTTAGAGGGTGCAAATTTAGAAGGGACGATATTGGATGAGAATTTAGGGTAATTGCCAATATTTCTTCGGGTGCGTTAGACGTAAGTAGTAACGCACCGTGACAGATTAATATAATAATCCGTCACGCTTTTGTTATATGCCGCACTCTACATACACGCTACACCCCAATTGCGATTTTCTGCGTTTCCATCGTATTCATTTCCTCAAGAATTCGCCAAATCTCCTGCATCATTTTGTCTAACCCTGTCCGGGTAACTGCTGAAATAATATATACCCGATTATGAGAAAGATGATTTAGCTGCGTTGCCAACGCCTCTAAATCCACCATCTCGGTATCAACAGCATCGATTTTATTCAATGCTAAAATTTGCGGACGTGTTGCCAAATCTCGTCCGTAAGCCTCTAATTCTTGCTGAATCGTAGTGTAATCCCGAACTACATTATCGCTCGTTGCATCAATTAAGTGCAATAATACTCGGGTACGCTCGATGTGACGTAAAAAATCATGTCCTAACCCCGCACCTTGCGAAGCTCCTTCAATTAGTCCGGGAATATCCGCGAATACCGTGCCGTCACCTGTTGGTTTTCTAACTACACCCAAGTTAGGTATCAGAGTCGTAAATGGATAGTCGGCAATTTTAGGACGTGCGGCAGATAATGACGAAATCAAAGTAGATTTACCCGCATTGGGAAGTCCAATAATCCCGACTTCCGCAAGTAATTTCAACTCCAGCCGCAATTGCTTGATTTCTCCTTCTAATCCGGGGAGCGCATATTCAGGTGCGCGGTTGCGATTGCTCAAGAAATACTTGTTTCCCAATCCACCTTTACCACCTGCTGCTACTAACAAAGTTTGTTCGGGTTCGGTTAAGTCACCAATAATTTCCCCTGTTTCGGCATTATAAACGACAGTCCCGCAAGGAACTTCGACAATTAAATCTTTGCCATTTGCGCCGGTGCAGTTATTTGGTCCGCCACGTTCGCCATCTTTGGCTTTGAATCTATGGTTGTAACGAAAGTCAAGTAAAGTTTGCAAATCTTCAGCCGCACAAAAATAGATCGAACCACCTTTGCCACCGTTTCCACCTGCGGGACCACCTGCGGGTACATATTTTTCGCGGCGGAAGGCAACAATTCCGTCGCCACCTTTACCTGCTTCTACTTCAATATTTGCTTGGTCGATAAATTGCATAATCTTTGGAATTAGTTAGGAGTTGTA
>CAXTCQ010000322.1:0-9211 GCA_964242965.1 uncultured Calothrix sp.
AACTCCTAACTCCTAACTCCTAACTCCTAACTCCTAACTCCTAACTCCTAACTTTATTAAAAGAATGATGTTTGATGACGGATTAAATTAAAGAATTCTTCGCGGGTTTTATGTTCGTCTTGGAAAACGCCAACCATCGCGCTAGTGACAGTCCAGGAACCGGGTTTTTGTACCCCGCGCATAGCCATGCACATATGAACACCTTCCATTACAACCGCAACACCTTGAGGCTCTAAAATTGTCTGAACTGCTTCGGCAATCTGACGGGTCAGACGTTCTTGTACTTGCAAGCGACGCGAATACATCTCAACAATGCGGGCAAGTTTGCTAAGTCCGACGACTTTTTGATTGGGAATATAAGCAACGTGCGCTTTGCCCATAAATGGCAGCATGTGGTGTTCGCACAAGCTAAAGAAGTTGATATCCCGAACCAAGACCATCTCGTTGTGTCCTTCGTCAAAAATTGCATTATTTACGAGGTCTTCAAGAGATTCGCTGTAACCACTGGTGAGAAATCGCATTGCTTCGGCAACGCGCTTTGGTGTTTTGAGGAGTCCCTCTCGTTCGGGGTCTTCACCCACTCCAAGCAGGATGTTTCGCACGGCATCTTGCATTTGCCCCATTTGCTCATCGGTTGGTGGATGCAGTTCTGGTTCGCGTCCATCGTGAGTATTGCGGTCGGGTCTAGTGCTGATAACTTCAGCTAAGTCAGGAATTAAGGGAGATTGAGAGCCGTTGGAACGAGCTATAGTCATAGTTATTAGTGGTCAGTTGTCAGTGGTCAGTAGTCGGTGGTCAGTTGTTAGTTGTTAGTAGTCAGTGGTTATTGTTTATGCACGCAAATAACAAATAACAAATAACAAATTAAAGAACGCCAGCGCTTGGCATCAGTGTCAATTCGTCTACAACTACTTCGCGTGGTAGCATTGCAGTGTAGAGGATTGATTGAGCGACAATTTCTGGACTCAACATGCTCGAACGGTCAAAGTCGGCATTAAGGGTGTCCCAAAGTCCAGTATTGACGGCACCAGGACAAATCGCTGTGACGCGAATGCCATGTTTACGCTCCTCAATAGCAAGGGTTTGTGAAAGCGCCATTAGTCCGGCTTTACTAACGCAGTATGCACCCCAATTTGAAAAAGCTTGTTTGCCTGCGATTGATACAATGTTGATGATTGTACCCGCACCTGCGTCGCGCATCCCCGGTAGAATTCCCATGATGCATTGAAATACACCTGTTAAATTTAAATCGATTACTCGCTGCCAGTCTGATAAAGATGTCTCGCTCAAGTATGCAGTGTAACCCATGCCAACGTTATTGACGAGAATATCGATATTACTACCGATACTTTTAACATCTTGGGCGATCGCACTAATTTGCTCTTGAACTTCACAAACGTTACCCAAGTCCAGCGCATATGCTTTCGCTTTAACTCCCGTATCTTGTACCGCTTCGACTACTGCTGCTAACTTGTCAAGGTTTCGGCTAACAAGGACTACATCAATACCCGATGAGGCAAATGCTAAAGCTGTTGCTTTACCTATGCCACTACTCGCTCCAGTAATTAAAGCGCATCGTTTTTGCTCAACAATCATGCTATCTCCGTCTCCGGTTGCTTGACTACCCAAATGCAAATTTATGTATTGCTTGGGTTGAATAAATTAAATAAATCTGTAAATGAGCAAATTTTTTGCGAACAGGTGATAACGTTTTTTGAAAAGTAGTATTACAATCAAAACTAAAAAGTAGCACCCGTATTACTGAGTCCAAGTCCTTATGGAGGTTTAGGATAGCCTTCTATGCAACAAAAGTAGTTAGCTATCAGGAAAATTGAATGCGCTACTAAGTAGCTCGATGCGTGTTTGTGGGAGGTCAAGTTACCACTCCATATCAGCGGTTAAATATTTGTTTGGGGCTGCCCAGTAAAGGCTAAAAGCTTATTAAAAACTTTTGTGAGATTTGCATCTATAAAAATGCAATATACCTATGGTAATTAGATTGTTAAGAATCATTACTTACCATAGGCAATTATAGCACTGCGATTATCTTGAAAAGTTGATTTTCAGTTTTATCAATGAGTTGTTTCGGTAAAAACGCCAATTTTGCGGAATTTTTCATAACGCAATTGGCGGCGTTCCCCAGGTGTCAGCCGGTTGAGTTCTTCGAGGCTATCGAGCAGGGTTTGCTTGAGAGTCGTTGCAGCTTTGAGCGGGTCGGAATGCGCTCCACCGATTGGTTCGGGCATAATTTGGTCGATAATACCCAAGTTTTTCAAGTCGTGGGAAATAATTTTCAGGGCAACGGCTGCTTGAGAAGCTTTACTAGCATCTTTCCACAAAATGGCAGCACAACCTTCGGGGCTAATAACAGTATAAACGGCATGTTCAAACATCAGTAGGCGGTCGCCAACACCAATACCTAGCGCACCACCAGAACTTGCCTCACCAATCACCGTACAAATAATTGGCACATCGAGGCAAAACATTTCGCGCAAATTGTAGGCGATCGCTTCTCCTGCACCTTGATTTTCGGCTGCCACTGTCGCCAAAGCACCTGGTGTATCAATAAAAGTTAATATCGGCATCGAAAATCGATTGGCGTGTTCCATCAACCGCAACGCCTTCCGATATCCTCCAGGGGCTGCCATACCGAAGTTACGAGCAATATTATCTTTAGTGTCGCGCCCTTTTTGTTGACCTAACATTACCACTGGTTGTCTGCCAATGCGACCGACACCACCGACTAGCGCTGGGTCATCTCCACCAGTGCGATCGCCGTGCAACTCCATCCATTCATCACTGATAGCCTGAATGTAATCCAAAGTACTAGGGCGGCGCGGATGTCGCGCTACTTGTAGACGTTGGGACGGCGATAAACTACCAAAAATTTCTTCACGCAGTTGCATAGCGCGGGTTTCAAGTTGCCGAATTTGACCGGAAACATCAACGCCATTTTCTTCTGCTAGCTGCCGAATTTGCTCAATTCGCGTTGCCAGTTCTGCCAGCGGCTTTTCAAAGTCCAATAGTAGTGGTTTACGCTCAGTAGTTGCCATCTTCAGGTTTAGAGTTAGGAGTTAGGAGTTAGGAGTTAGGAGTTGAAAGTGAGGAGTTAGGAGTGAGGAGTTAGGAGTGAGGAGTTAGGAGCTAGGAATAAAAAGAGCTTTTTTCCAATTTCCTGTAGCCTAAGTTAGGAACTAAGAGTTAGAAATAAAGACAAAATTAATTTATAACTCCCGTACAGACGTGTAGCGCAGAGCATAGGGTAATTTTGCATTTCTACAACACAATAACTCTTAACTCCTAACTCCTAACTCTTAACGTTTAACTCCTAACTCCTAACTCCTAACTCCTAACTTGCTTTAAGAAACAAGCAACGGTCTAAATCCGTGTTTTAGCGAAACCAGACCAATTTGGCTCATTTTTTCTACGGTAATCTGATTGCGTCCCCAAGAAAAGTTAGTGTACAACTTCTCGAATTCCAAAAGCATCGATTCGGCAAAACAAGCAAACAACTGTCGGGCTGGAACATCCATGTTGACAATATTCATGATTTTCCAGTCGATATCCAATGAATGCTCGACTATTCCCCCGTTCAATACGTGTACGTCAGGATGCTGAACTTTTGTCGCCAAATTTTTTGGATAACCACCATCAATCAGAAGACAAGGTTTTTTGAGGACAGCAGGGTCAATTTCCATGCCTTTGGGCATACTTGCAACCCAAACTATAATATCAGCTTCGGGCAACGCTTCTTCGAGAGACATAATTTTTCCACGTCCCAGTTCGGCTTGTAAGTCATGCAAGCGCTCTTGGTTGCGGGCAATTAGCAAAAGTTCCTTGACATCGGTTTTCGCATCAAGCCAGCGACAAACCGCACTGCCAATGTCGCCAGTTGCCCCACAGACAGCAACTGTTGCTTGCGATAAATCAATCCCTACTTGTTGAGAAGCTTGTTCTACCTGTCGGCAAATTACATAAGCAGTGTGAGTGTTGCCAGTAGTGAAGCGCTCAAATTCAAGTTCGGTATTCCGGACTTGCCGAAACTGTTCCAAGTTGAAATTTTCAAAAATAATCGAAGAAAACCCACCCAAAGCCGTGATATTAATACCGTGTTTTTGGGCATGTGCCATCGCGTTGAGAATTTTGCGAGTTGCCGCTTTGATACGTCGCGTTGCCAGCATTTCTGGCAAGAAACAAGATTCGACATATCGCCCTTCAATTTTTTGCCCTGTCACACTGGTGACAGTAATGCTATCAACGATTTGGGGTGGAGCGCTGCACCAAAAATCTAAACCTTGGTCGGCGTATTCAGGGTAGCCTAATTCGCGGGCTACAGATTTTGCGTGTTCTAGACTAGTTAAGTGTCCGATTAGACCAAACATGTACTATTTTATTAGGCGTGAAAAAAAGGTGAGAATTGGCAGTGAGGAGTTAGGAGTTAGGAGTGAGGAGTTAGGGTGGAAAAGGGGGAAGCGAAAGGGGAGGAAGGAAGTTAAGGAAGTAAGTTATAGATTAATTTATTAACTCCTAACTCTCAACTTTTAACTCTCAACTTTTAACTCTTAACTCCTAACTCACAACTCCTAACTCTCAATTTCTAACTTTGTTTTAAGCTGCGCGAAGTCCGTAAGCAGACAAGCGCATAATGTCACGGGTATTGAAGCCAATGTTACTTAATGCTTCACCGTATTGAATCATAAAATCTTCAACCAAAGCGTCTTTGTCCATTCCCAAAACTTTGGCATCAGCTTCAACTTGGTTGAGCATTCTCCAAACGATGGGTAGGTTGACGCGGTTGGCTTCTTCGAGTTCGGCTTTTGAATCTTCAAAGTGGTCGTGCAGCCAAACTTCGCCATAGTTCAAGTGACTGTACTCATCTTTAACTACGCCTTCAGTGATTTTACGGGCAAAATCATCGGCACAAGGAATATAGATGTTGTACGCTGCGATCGCAAAACATTCGATAATTAAAGATTGAATCAACAAGCAAGTTACAACTTTACCCTCTTGCGCTGCCACTTGGAAATTTTCATGCAATTGCAAGAAAAATATGCGAGCAAATTCCAAATCTGGCGTAACTTGCAAATTGCGCCCGCAAGCTTCAAAACCCTTCTTGTGACGGCTTTCCATCTTCGATAAACGAACTAAATCGTCTTTGCTTTCAGGCAGCAATTCTGCAAGTCTAATGTAATTTTCATATGCTTCTTGCTCACCTTCAATCACAATCGCATTAATCCGACTGTAGGCATCTTTGTAAGTTTCGCTGCTGAAATCAATTTCTAATTCGGGTGCAAGCTGCATTGCTAACTACTCTCCTGTGATGGAATTATTTGAGACAAAAGCTCTTTGCGTCTAGAAATCAGCGTTTCGACATATTGCTACTAGCTGATTGCTGTAGACGAATGCAAACGCTGTGATTTAATTTAACTTAACAAGCCACTATGTTATAGATTAACTTTTGCTGGTAGCGTTAGCGTATCTCTTGCGTAATGAACATGAGCGCTAGTAGCTTTAAAAAGCTTGGAATATACTAAAATCATGTCTAAACCAAGCCCAAACCCCAAATATGCTGATATTTTCAGTATGGGAGTACTATTACTGTTGGCGGTTGTCGTCTTGCTACCGCTAATTGTCGTTTTCCTGACTTCGTTCACACCAAACGGTACAACTCCTCAAATCGCTAGCAGGCAAAATTGGTATGCTAACTACATTGACGCATGGCAGCGAGGTAAGTTTCTCCTAGCATTTTGGAATTCGACATTGGTAGCTTTAGCCGTGACGGCGTTTCAAATTGTAACTTCTACCTTAGCCGGTTATGCTCTGGCACGGTTAAAATTTCGCGGACGACAAGCGCTACTTCTGATTGTACTCGCTACACTGGTAATTCCCTTTCAATTGCTTGTAATTCCAATATTTTTGGTATTGAAATGGGGATATTTAATTAACACCTACGGTGCATTAATTTTACCGACAGCCGTGAATGGGTTCGGAATTTTCTTACTGAGGCAGTTTTTTCGAGGTATCCCAATTGAGTTAGAAGAAGCCGCTGCTTTGGATGGTGCTAACCGTCTGCAAATTCTCTCATCTGTGATGTTACCTTTGGCACGTCCGGCTTTAGTGACATTGTTTTTATTTACTTTTATCGCCGAGTGGAACGATATTTTTAAGCCTCTGGTATTTACAACCAGACCGGAGTTGAGAACCGTACAGTTAGCTTTAGCCGAGTTTCAAGAGCAATTTACCAACAATTGGTCGCTATTAATGGCAGCAGTCACAATTGCGACTATACCCGTGATGATATTATTCCTCATCGGTCAGCGTCAGTTTATTCGAGGTATTGCTGCGACGGGGATTAAGAATTAATTAGGGAGTGGGGAGTAGTCCGTGGGGAGTAAAGAGTTAGGAGTTAGGAGTTAGGAGTTATGAGTTATGAGTTATGAGTTATGAGTTAAAAGAAATATCTTCCCCTTCCCTCTTTCCTACTCCCTATTCCCTATTCCCTATTCACTATTCCCTATTCACTACTCTTCCTCTTGAATTTGTAGCCGAATAGTCCGCTCGTTGGGGTTGCCAATTTGGATGGTCATGACTTGACTGCCGAGCGGTTCTATGCATTCGAGGAGCGATCGCAAATGGGGGGTACTCGCACCCGTATCGACATACAAGCGGTCGGCTAAGTTGCCAACCTTTTTCCATGTCATATATAGCTTGCCTATCATCTGTTCGAGTTGCGATGCTTGGTTAACTAAATCCGCAGCAACATTCAAGCAACCAATTCGCTGTGCTTCCACTAACGCGGTTTCCACATCTACATTTTCTTGCGTCAAAGCTTGCACTTGTGCCGATGCTTTGAGATATTTTGCCAAATTTCGCGCTTCTGTAGTCGCTTGTTTGACTGTATCTAAGTCAGGATTGGCGGCGATATCCTTTTGGAGCGGGGCTTGATGGACTTGGGGCAATTTTTCCATTTCCCTCACGAGAGGGGCAATGTAGCGCGGCGGCAGCGAGTTATCGGCGGCTTTTTCCTTCACTTCTTTGGGTAATAAATCGCTCGTCATTGCCGTCCATTCCTCCGTGAGTTGTTTGACTTCGCGGCGAGTTATCTTATCACCTTTTTGTGCAGCTTCGCTAACCATTTGTTGAACTTCGGGTGAAGCTTTCGCAGTTTCGACAAATGCGCGTTTGCTAAAATTTTTGATTGAACTTTGCTCGATTTTACCCTCTTGGAGTAGCGTATCGGCACTGTTAGCGAGTTGAATCCAGCTATAAGCTTGACTTTTGCTGATTTCGCGTTCCTTGAGCCAATTCAGGAACCCCGTACCGCGTCCATCACCGCCGATTTTCTCCCGGTCGCGGATAGCACGGAGAATTCGACCGCGCCAAATTTCGGTTTGTAAATCGAAGCGATCGCATACCTGCCAAGCAACATCGAGTTGTTGTTGAAATTCCAATTCCGGAATCGCATCATCTTCAGGGTCGGGAAGTTCAAAATCCAAATCTACAGGCTGTTGCAGAGCATCAGCCAAATCATTCATATTATCAGTGGATTGCACGGTTACAGGGGTACTAGTTCAGCAATCGGATTATTATTGCATAATCTGGGGACAACGGGATGAGGGTATGGGGGTGATGTAGAGACGCGAAATTTCGCGTCTCATATATTTAGCGTTTTAATACAGTTAGGAATTGGGAGAATGAGGAATATTCGTTAATATCTAGCAATTTATACCGCTAGCTAAAATTCCCAGGGTTTTATTCACATCTTTAAGATAATATTCGCTTAAATCGATTGCGATCGCGCTTATATCTTGCTCGCGTACTATAGCGAGCATCTTGTGTTCGCACTACTTTTCTTTCATGTAAGATGCTCCCCACAGCAATCGATGTTCAAAGCGTCTCTTCATAGGTTTCAACTAATGTCACATCTTCATAAATAGCAGCAATATCGCACCGAAAATCAACACTTGTAAATTCAACTTCCTCACCTTTTACAAAAGAATGTAATTCCCAACGTCCCTTTTCATTACGACGAAAAACATCAATATTCATTGTATCTTGAGAAACTAACACATACTCCTGTAAAGAAGGGGAACGACGATAATCTTTAAATTTTATACCTCTATCTTTTGCTTCAGTACTGTCTGATAATATTTCAATAATTAAGCACGAATGCGACTTTGAATATTCAGAGTCTTTGTCTAGTGCGTCACAAGTTACCATTACATCTGGGTAATAATAACGATTACTTCTTTGTATTTGCGCTTTCATATCAGCCATATATACACGACAACCGCTACCCCGCAAATGATTTCGTAGTAGCATATATAAGTTTCCGGTGACGGTAACGTGGGCATCGCTTGCCCCAGCCATTGCGTAAACTTCACCATCTACGTACTCATGTTTTATTTCGCTAACTTTCTCACCTTCTAAATACTCTTCGGGAGAAATATATTCTTGACGTGCTGTAACCATAATGAAATGGTACTAAAAAACTACCAAAATATATTATAAAATTATTATATAGGCATCCTACATGAGTAGTGAGAATCGAGCATATCTAGATCCCGGACTTTTAGAAGAATATAGCAATAATAGAGGGTAAAATCCCTCATTTACCTGAAATATTCCCTATGAACATGATATGTCGTGCCTCTCCAATCGCGTGGGATAACGAAAAATCGTTTAATGAGGGGTAATACGGCTGATTTGCCAATGAAAAGCAATTGATTTATATCAAGTATTGAAGTGTCAGATTTTGATATTAAATCAGTTACTTCATCCCCTCTTTATATTTAAAGCGTCTCTACATCATCAGCTTCAACCAATGGCACATCTTGATAAATAGCTGCTATATCACATCGAAAATCAACACTTGTAAACTCTATTTCTTCACCTTCTACAAAAGAATATAATACCCAATGCCCGTCTTCATTGCGGCGAAATATATCAATGTTCATTGTGTCTTGAGAAACTAACACATATTCCCGTAAAGAAGGAGAACGACGATAATCTTTAAATTTTGTGCCTCTATCTTTTGCCTCAGTACCATCTGATAATACTTCAATAATTAAGCATGAATGAGCTTTAGAATATTCAGAGTCTCTATCTCGTGCGTCACAAGTTACCATTACATCTGGGTAATAATAACGGCTTCTTCTATAGGACTCCTATTTGATTTTTGAAAAAACTCCGTACATCTGAAGAGTGGTAA
>CAXTCQ010000323.1:0-9207 GCA_964242965.1 uncultured Calothrix sp.
TCGATGTTTTCAGATTACATCTTTATGACTCTTTTAGCTTAAGTTGACACCAATGGGCATTGCCGTGCCCCTACAGGCTAATCTAATTTTGCTTACTTCCTACTTAAAATAATTTCTAGGGTCTTTCGCTACCCAACCCAAATCCGAACTAACACGCACTTCAAAATGTAAATGAGGCTGTAAAGTTGTTGGTTGCCCGCTATTCCCCACCGTTCCCAGTACATCTCCGATTTTGACTTGTTGACCGGGTGTTACTTTTATTGCTTCCAACTGTGCATAACGACTTTGCAAGCCACCACTATGATTAATTATTACTAACTTTCCATACGTACCTTGTTCGGCAGCAAACGCCACAATCCCATCACCAATTACTTGGACGGGAGTTCCAACAGCAGCTAATAAATCCATACCGCTATGAAAAAATACCTCCCTTGTTTTCGGGTTAGTTTGCCAACCGTAGGGTAAAGCGACTGAAATCGCACTCGCTAAAGGGTAGCCAGTAAACTTAGCGGTCGTAGAATTAGGTGAGGAAATTGATGCTGATTCGATTGCAGTGCTTTTCGTTGGACGGTTTGAATCATTTTTGGCTGGAACAAAAACGAGTCGTGGATTCTTTTGACAACCGTTAATCTCGAATAGTACATCAGGACGAATTTTATACCTTTTGGCAACATCGCGCCAAGTTTGACCGCTTGCGACTTCCACGATTGTGCCATTAAAGGGAGGGATTAAAATTTCGCTGCCAGCGCTGACTCGACGATTTTGTAATCCGGGATTCATTCTTACAATCGTCTCTGGTGCGAGATTGTATTGTTGAGCTATGCTATCTAAAGTTTCGCCACGAGCAGGGGTGTGACGTAAGAACCGCGATAAAGCCGGAGTCGGGCAACTAGAACTGTTTGTTTGTGCTAATGCTGTCCCAGATAGCGTTAATGTGACTCCAAAAATAGTGACTAAGCTATTGAGAACAAATAAATGACGGCAATTTTCACGCATGAACAATAGTACGTTCCTGACCTAACTTTAGATTTTAGTGGGAGATATGTTACTTATATGGCAGTCACCAGGGAACATATGTAAACTGACTCGTGACTAGTAAATAGCGACTATATCGAAAATTTTTAAGTTCCAAAATCTCAAATTTAGAAATGTAGCCTGTTTTCGATCAAATGGTGTCAACTGGCTTGTTGCTTGACTAAACTTATAAATTAGCGGCTACATATTTTTAAAATTATTCTCCCTAAGCGTAATGGCTATGAAGTTATCCCTCAAGCAGCTCACTATTTATTTATCCCTGGTAACAGTTGGCGGTATATTTGGCGGTAGTACAGTTTTATTTGCCAGTTCTTTTTTGCTACCGCAGAAGCGCTCGTTCCAAGAGTTAAGAAACGTAACAGTGGCTTCGCCCTCAGATACTGTCGTAACTCCTCGAATTGGAGGTGTAATTGGTGCAATTGGGGAAAATAGTGATGTAAATTTTGTTGCCACTGCGGTTCAAAAGACGGGACCTGCGGTAGTGCGAATTAATGCAACGCGCAAAGTGGCAAATCCAATTTCTGATGCATTCAAAAATCCGCTGTTACGGCGGTTTTTTGGTGAAGATGAGCAACCCATACCCCAACAAAGAATTGAAAGGGGTACGGGTTCGGGATTTATTTTGAGCCAGGATGGACGATTGATAACAAATGCCCATGTTGTAGCCGATACCGATACCGTGCAGGTAACGCTTAAGGACGGGCGGACTGTTGAGGGTAAAGTAGTAGGGGTTGACTCGGTGACAGATATAGCTGCGGTGAAAATATCCGCCGATAAACTACCGACAGTCAAGATAGCTAATTCGCAAAATTTGATACCGGGACAATGGGCGATCGCAATCGGCAATCCTCTGGGTTTAGATAATACCGTCACGATTGGAATTATTAGCGCTACCGACCGCACTAGCGCCCAAGTTGGCGTACCCGAAAAACGAGTTAGCTTTATTCAAACTGACGCAGCAATTAATCCTGGTAACTCTGGCGGACCACTTTTAAATGCTCAGGGTGAAGTAATTGGGGTTAATACCGCGATTCGCGCCGATGCCCAAGGGCTGGGGTTTGCGATACCGATCGAAACTGCTGCCCGGATTGCGAACGAATTATTTACGAAAGGGCGCGTTGAGCATCCCTTTTTGGGAATTGAAATGGCAGACTTGTCGCCTGCTAAAAAGCAACAATTTAATCAAGAAAATAACCTAAACATCAAGCAGGATACAGGTATCTTAATTAAAGGAGTAATCGAAAAATCCCCAGCCGAAAAAAGCGGTCTGCGGCGCGGCGATTTGATTCAAAAAATCAACCGCAAACTCGTCAAAACTGCGGCACAGGTTCAAAAACAGGTCGAATCAAGCTCTGTAGGGGACATTTTAGAAATAGAAGTCAACCGCAACGGGCAAATTCAAAGCCTGAAAGTCGAATCTGGGGCTTATCCGCAGAAGTAGTTAATTGTCAGTTGTTAGTAGTCAGTTGTTGGTTGTCAGTTGTATCTTACTCAAGCCAATTGACTAATAACCAATAACCAATAACCAATGACAAATTACTATTGGCTGTTAGTCAAATTATCCAAGTTCATTCGTTGTTCCATCTGGCGCAGGAAATATCCTGTCATCATCGCCGATGCTAACAACCCGGCTAAATTCTCTTTGTCGGTAGTAATTTGGACGTTGAAATTTTCCGCAGGCAGCATCCCCACAAGCCCTTGAACATTTTGCGAGATAATTTGCTTGATTTCGGGGCTGACAGACTGGGCGACACGCGCTAAAACATCAGGGGACTGGTGTTGCAGGTAATTGAGTAACTGATTTGGATGTTCCTCAAAGCTGTCATTCAGAAGACCTTTTGGGTGGTCGTCGAAGTTGTCATTTAAAAAGTCAGGGTTAAACACCATTGGCAATTTTTTTAGCTGAGTTGCTAATTCTACTCTAAACTAATTCTCAGGGTAAGGCACATTACCTGAGAGGGGGAATTAAGAGAGAGGGAGTAGGGAGTAGGGAGATAGGGAGTTAGAAGCTATTATTTTATTACTCTTCCCCCTTCTCCCTTTTTCCCACCTTCTCCTCTTCTCCCCACCTCCCTACTCCCTAATCAACTGGCTTCGGCTTCGGGTAAAAATTCTAATTCTAATTGACGTTCTTCGTGAGAATTGATAAACGGTTGCGGGAGTTTATCGATTTGGAAATACTGATTAAATTTTGGTGTCACTTGTAGTGCGTATGAGCGAGATTCGCCGTCGCGTCGCTTGCGGACAAAACCTTGTTCGACGAGTTCTTGAACGTGCTGATATGCACCGGAACCGCGCACGTTAATTAAATCGCTTTGACGAATTGGACTGTTAAGCGCGATCGCCGCCAATGTCCGCAATGCCCCCAAACCCAATTCGACCGGAATCATTGTCTGCACCAAGTCATGATAATCAGAACGCAGTTGCAAACAGTAACCATTGGAAGTTTCAACGATTTCTAAGGCGCTGTCTCGATGGGCGTAATCGTCAATTAACTCGATAATTCCTTCTTGAACTGCGGCGCGATCGCACGCGGCATATTCGGCAATTTCGCCAATCGACAAGGGTTTACCTTTTAAATAGAGGATCGCTTCGATTTTTGTCGCTGCACTTATCATCATCACTTTTAGTTATTAGTCAATTTGCAATCGGTCATTAGCCATCAGCCATCAGCCACTTGATAAAACGTATGACTAATGACTTTATAGACAAAATAACAACAAGTGGCACGGATTATATCACTATCAAATTCTTCTGTCAATATAAGGGAGTAGGTAATAAGGAATAGGGAATAAAAAAGAAAATAACTCCTAACTCCTAACTCCTAACTCCCTACTCCCTAAAATAAACTCAGCTAAAGCTAAATCTTGGGGTGTGGTGACTTTCAAATTTGTCTCTTCCCCTAGAACAATTTTGACGTTGTAACCGCATTTTTCAAATAAAGCTGCATCGTCGGTAACTTCCCAACCAAGCTTTACTCCCTCCGCATGGCACTGTTTTAATAACTTGACATCAAACCCTTGAGGTGTTTGTGCCGCCCACAAATTTTTGCGGTCGGGTGTACTTTGGATAATGCCGTCATCGACAACTTTAATTGTGTCTTTAACAGGTATGGCGGCAATTAAACCAGGATATTGACGGACTGCCAAAGCACACCTATCGAATAAATCTGGTGTAGCTAGACATCTTGCACCGTCGTGAATCAAAACCTGTTCGGCATCGCTTGGTAATGCGAGCAGTCCATTATAAACCGATTCTTGGCGAGTTGCGCCGCCTGCAATCAATTGCACAGGCTTTTTGAGATTCAATGAAGCGAGAATTGTTTGGATATCGTCCCAATCGGTAGGTTGCGACACAATCCCAATCCAACTAATTTCGCGTGATGCGGATGCGGAGAGAATTGTCCAAGCGATAATAGGATGCGATCGCAACACTAATAAAATTTTATTGCGGTTACTTCCCATCCGCTTACCCATCCCTGCCGCAGGAATTAATAAATGCACAATCTGATTAGTCCTTTGTCAGTAGTTATTTGTAATCAATTATTTGTAATTTGTCCTTAGTTATTAGTTATTGTAAAATTGTAAATCCCTCTACTCCTCCTACTCCCTACTCACTACTCCCTACTTCCCCAATCTTCCCCTAAAATAAGTGCGTGTAAGCGTAAAAATAAATTATGCGAGTTATAGCCCTTGTTCCTGGCGGAATTGGCGACCAAATTCTCTTCTTCCCAACTATCGATGACCTAAAGCGCCGTTACCCCGAAGCGCAAATCGATGTCGTAACCGAACCGAGTTCAAAAGCTGCTTACCGACTTAGTAAGTCAGTTAATGAAACACTCGCGTTTGATTTTCGAGACCGAAATAGTTTAGCAGACTGGGGTAACTTCGTAGGCACCATCCGCGATCGCGAATATGATGTTGCCATTACCCTTGAACAAAGTTGGTCGATTGGTCTTTTACTCTGGTTGACTGGAATTCCTACCCGCATCGGTTTTCAAGGTAAAGGTTCGGGTTTTCTAACCAACTCAGTACCCCTAAACAACCAGCAGTACGTAGCTTGCATGTACCATGACCTGCTTAAGGGTTTAGGTATTAAATCCCCTTGTCCGGAGTTAGCAGTCAGCGTCCCAAAAGCTGATATTGACTGGGCAACTAACGAACAAAAACGAATTGGGGTCAAAGATACTGGTTACATTTTGATTCATAATGGTTCGAGCCAGTTATCTAAAATTAAGGGATTGGATACAAGTTACCCAATTGAAAACTGGCAGCGCATTATCCAAGACTTTCAACAAAAACAGCCTGATATGTCTATAATCGTCGTCCAAGGACTGGAGGACGATAATTTTGTCCGTACTCTTAAACAGTCCGCACCCGATATTGTCAAAGTCACTACTCCCGATAACGTCGGAAAATTAACTGCAATGATTGCAAGTGCAAACTTGATGCTGTGTACTGATAGTCCCCCGATGCACCTGAGCGTTGCAGTACAAACCTATACCATCGCTTTATTGGGTTCTACAGAACCAGCGAATTTATTGCCTAAAAACGATAAGTTTCTTGCGATTAAATCACCTACAGGCAAAATAGGGGATATATCCGCGCTTGCAGTTTTAGAGAAACTTTGGGCTGGTTAAATGTCAGGGTGTAGGGTCGCCAACGCTTGAAGCGCGAATTTACTGCGTTGTCGGTGGCGGTGTCAGGTGTAGGGCATAAGGCTTTCTTAGGGTGTACGTCTACACGCGACAATATCCATACTTAAACCAACTTACTCTAAATTACGTCCTCCACACTCCTGCACCCTGCACCCGGATTTCATGGACTCGATTCAGTAATTAAGAAAAATAATCGCTGAAAAACAGTATATATATAGTAGTATTTTACACTCATTAATTAGCCACTGTATTACAGTGGCTAATTTTTTAGTCGCACTTGCGAATAGTGCAGCCATGAATAATCTTTTTGGGGTAATGTTGTCAGCTTAGATTTTACTAGCTATAATAATAAATCCGGAAGAGAATACATTTTGAATCCTTTTTTGTATAGGTATCTACCAAGTTAAAATCTAAAGCTTAATAAAGCTTAATTAACGCTATACGCAAATAAATTTCATGAAAAAATAAAGTTAGCTTGACTACTTTTAACAGCGCCAAAAAAAATTAGTTTGAAGGAAAAATTTGGCGATCGCTTTTGAGTTAATTGTAATCTAACTCACAATACCTCCAAACTCCAATGCGGTGATTTGGGCAAAGAGGCAAACAATTAAGAGAAATTTGTTTTCCCAGTCTCTTTTGATTTGCCTCATCTTTGGCATTCGCTAATTTTAAATTGATTTTGTATAGACTACTTAAATGAATGGTCTGACCCCTCTGTACATGCTCGGTCAAGTTTATTTAGAATATGGTTCTTCTCTAAAGGTCATATTTATAAAATTGGTTCATTTTTCATTGCATTTAATAGGTAGCCGTTTTTACAATGCTCAACTTTGAGCAGATGTATAAACTAAAGTCAAGTGCATCTCGATACGTTATTAAACTTTGGCATCAATCACTTAAAACAAGGATGATTTAGACAAAGGTTAACCGCTATTATCGGGACACAACGAGGCAAAACTTTATATAGATAGGGTTTCAGAAAATAAAGATTTTTTTTTGCACAATTGTTATCTTCGATATATTTTTGGGAATACTAAGAAAGAACAAGCTAGACAAGTTGATTTAACTAGGCATCCAGATGCTGAGTGTAAGAGTAAGTCAAGAAGTCGGATGCTAAAACGCATCCGGGTCAGCTAGCTCTCATTACACCTAACCTTTTATAAGTATATTCAAAATACTTCTAAAGAAGGATATAAACACGCTGAATGCCGCTTAGATAAACTTTTTCTAACGTTCTTTTAAGACAAGGGTGAATTTGGAATCATCTAACAAAAACTATGCACCAAAACAAGACATTTAAGTTAGAACAAATATAGGCTAGCTAACTATAGCAAATCCAATATTTATTGTTCTTTTGGTAACAATTAGGTTCCCATTCTTGGTTGGTGAAATTGTGCGATCGCGGCTTATCAATCAGCATTTTACGGAATGAGTATAACCGTGACGTTCTGCGTTATTTGACTTCCCTCTTGCTGTCAATCATGTGTATTTACGAAACAATACTATAAATTCAAGAGGATAAACTAATGGCGATTCGCGTACATAATTTCGTAAGTAGTTTTAAAAGATACATTCAGGTTGAAAGTCAACCACACCATATTACTGGTGTATTGAGAAAAGTAATCGAATCTATTAGCATTCGTGGATGTGATTTTATAGACATCATGAATGATTTCTACCAATGCGAAGAAGATGGAACGATTACTTTTTACCAAGCCAACAGACCGGATGTAGATAATCCGGGAATTTGGACTTACTTGGTATATGAATGTCCGGAAGGTCAAGAAAAAATCTTCCGCGATTCAGAAGTTAATACAAGTATTACGCCATTATATGAACTCCTAGCCGGTCAAAAGCTGATTCAAGAAACTATAGATATTAAAGAGTATCTCCAATATGAATATAAAGAAGGTAATTATCTTGATGTTCAACTTCCAAGTAATTGGAATAATGTAGAAGGAAGACTAATTTCCGGCTTACTTTTAGAAGAATTTAGAGCATTACAAAGTTCATCTATATTTGCTGAAGCGGCTGGGAAAGAGTACGCGCAAGTTGTTTTAGAGCAATTTATTCAAGTCGGTTCGCAAATTATAGAAACGGGTGGAACAGTAAGTGATTTTGAATCTGCCCAATACGATATTCTTAAACAAGTTAATATAGACGAAATGGCGAATGTAATCTTGGAATGTAACGATTACCGAATTTGGCAAGCGTTATTGCCAAGTCAGTCTAAAGCAGTAGAATATGCCTTCGATTGTGCTTTAAATTTGATAGCGCAGGTTAAATAGGAGCGGATGTACGAGCAAGAATACCTTTGGCAAACACCGATATATTCTGTTTGCCAAACAAGGTGTTTGCTTTTACCCGCACATCGCAAGTAGGTAAGCCTTAAAAAAATGAAGTATGCCGAAGTATGCTTACTCCCTAAATATCTTAAAATATTTCGAATAGTCCATCATCTAAGTCATAGCCCAATAGCTGTGCCATTGACTTTAAGCGCGACTGATGGGGAATACCCTGTTTTTTGAGCCATTCACCAAGTATAAAAATTTTGTGCATCAGGAAAATTTCTAAAGCTTCGGGGTTATACTGAATTCCTTCTTTAGAGTTAAACTGATGCGGTACGAGCATTGCCGCATAACGGGCAAATTCACCTTCTTTCCAATCGAGTAAAAACGGCAACCAAGGATAACGCGCATCGAGACGAACAAACCAAAGGCGAAGTTCGGGTATTTCGGAAAGTTCGCGTGGGTCTCCTTGTTCTCTAGGATAGTCTAGATGAAAAACTAACTGCTGTTCCGAGGATGCTACCGTACCCTCCGCAAGAATTTCTTCGATTGCCTCAGTTGCAGGTGACAAATCCAAAGAATTGATATGGTCGATAGTTAGTGCGATCGCAATAGCCATTATTTATAATGTTTGTTTTTCGTAGTATTTCATATAGGACTTACGCACTGAAAAGCTGAAACCTCGATCCCCCCTAGCCCCCCTTAAAAAGGGGGGAATCTTCTCTAAAGCCCCCTTTTTAAGGGGGTTGGGGGATCTTTTCTGCGTAAGTCCTATCATAGTCAAACGCTTTAACAGTAGCAGGTTTGAGCTACTAAATGCTAGGAGCATACAAAAAACGCGACATCATCCGACATCGCGTTTGTACATCACGCATCTTTGTTTTTAGCCCAGTTATTTTAGGGTTTTCAGCCGAATCGAATCACGAAACTTCAAGCCCAGTCAATAACAGGGAGTAATTTTATTAGGGACTAGGGGCTAGAAACGCACGGATTGCGGAAAGAAGATTAAGGAGAAATAAATTAATAATTTCTAACTTCTGACCTTAGAATAAACGGATTCACTAGGTTTTTGAGGGTTAGTTAACATAAGACAGAGCTTATGTCAAATAACTGACCTAATTGGGGATTGCTGAACCCGTTATTCCTTATCCCTGGTTTCTAGTTATTAATCCCTAAAACCTCACACCACACTCATAACCACATCCCAACCTCCCCCCACCCCCCAAC
>CAXTCQ010000324.1:0-9192 GCA_964242965.1 uncultured Calothrix sp.
TGGTTGGGTTAGATGGTTGGTTGATTATTGTTGGTGGGGTGGGGGCGGGTTTATGGAGATTTTTCACAATGAGTCTAGATATTTAGTGAACCCGCCCGTACAGATTTGCGGTTGATAAGGTTTTTTTATTTGTTATGTTAAATGATTGGTAAAATCTGTCGGGCTAAGAAAGGAAAAAATGAAAATTTTACAGATTGTTCCTTCGATTTCTTTGATTTATGGTGGTCCTAGTCAAATGGTGTTGGGATTAGCACCTGCTTTGGCTAAAGTTGGTGTGGATGTGACGATTTTGACTACGGATAGTAATGGCGATAGCGGTCAAAAACCTTTGGATGTTATTTTAAATCAACCTGTTCAACAAGATGGTTATGAAATTATTTATTTTCGCTGTTCGCCGTTTCGTCGCTATAAGTTTTCAGTAGATTTATTGAAGTGGTTGAATCAGCACGCGCATGAATACGATTTGGCGCATATTCATGCTTTGTTTTCGCCTGTTAGTAGTATGGCTGCGGCAGTATGCCGTCAAAAAAAATTACCTTATATTTTACGTCCTTTGGGTACTTTAGACCCTGCTGATTTACGCAAGAAGAAACTGTTAAAACAGCTTTATGCAGCAGTTTTGGAACGTCCAAATTTAAAGGGTGCAGCAGCGGTTCATTTTACTAGCAATCAAGAAGCTAAGGTATCAGAAAGATTTGGAGTGACGACGCGAGATTTAGTTTTGCCTTTGGGTGTGATTCCTGCGAATCGAAAAGTAGATGAAACGACGCTGCAATCAATGCAAATCCCTGGAGATGTGCCTGTGATTTTATTTATGTCGCGGATTGACCCGAAAAAAGGTCTCGATTTACTCATTCCAGCGTTGGAAAAGTTGTTTAATGAAGGGTTGAAGTTTCACTTTGTCCTCGCTGGAACAAATCCCCAAGAACCTAGTTATGAAGAAGCGATTCAAAAACAGATTCAAAATTCGGTGTTGTATCCGCATACAACTATTACCGGATTCGTTACGGGTCAATTAAAATCTGCACTACTCGCAGCTGCCGATTTATTCGTATTACCGTCGTACTATGAAAACTTTGGGATTGCTGTCGCGGAAGCGATGGTTGCAGGTACACCTGTTGTAATTTCAGACCAAGTACATATTTGGCACGAAGTACATAATAGTCAGTCGGGGTGGGTTGCGAAAACCGAGGTTGATTCACTGACGCAAAAATTAAGAGAAGCTTTGCTAAATCCCCAAGAATGCCAAAATCGCGGACTAAATGCCCAAAATTACGCTTTACAAAACTATAGTTGGGATGCGATCGCACGCCAAATTAGCCAATTCTACCAACAGATTACTCTAAATTCTCCCGCACAATCGCTTTGAGTTTCGATGCAAACGAATCGCTGTCGCATTTAGAAGGAGTGAATTGCCCGATGGGTGGATGGTTTGTTGCTGGTTGTAGCAATTTCCTTGGCTGGGTTGCAACCTCGGATTGGGATTCGGATTCTTTAACTTCCACGTTCGCAATCGCTGTGTCAATTAAGGCACGTTCTCGCAGCGTTTTTAATCGTTTCTGTTTATACTCATAGTCAGTAACGGAGTTTTCAGTATTACTTGTATTAGATTTCTCAGTTACTCGATTTGCTGATGCTAATAATTTGGAATTATTAACTGCTGCTTTGCTATTAGTGGAAACAGGAGGCAGCATCGGAGTCACGGAAACAGAAGGTAATGCAGTCAAACTTTCTGGAAACTTACTGCAAATCAAGCGTTCAAATTCCATGTTGAAATGGAATGTCGGTTGTCCGCGTCGCTGCCACATTGTCAAAATTTGCTGTGCCGATACGGCTTTGTAACGTCCTTGGTATAAGGCTTCGACAACTGCTAAATGCAGCCAATTAAATGGAAATTGATTTCGCCACTGCATCACCAACTCGGATGCCCTATAGCCGCCAAGGTCGAAACTATAATGAGTTAATAAAGCGATCGCTAAGTCGATGTAGGTGTCCTCTTTCGGTGCGAACATCCTTTCAGCTTCGGGCGATAAACCAATGTTTTGCTCTCGTCGCATAGAGCTTGTTGTGCTTTTCGCTACAGTGATAAGTCCCAAGGGTTTCTTTTGTCTAAAGAGAAGTGTTATTAATTCTACTTGTCTAAAGCAAAAGAGGAAACTACATACGGTGAATTTATTTTTGGTGTTCTGCCAATAGCGACTAGGGCTTGATACACCATAACCGCAACTTCGCCGCGTGTAGCCTCCCGGTTGGGCTGAATTCGCTTGATGTCGGGATAATTGACAACTATCTGCTGCCTTGTTGCCGTGGCAACTGCAATACGCGCCGATTCTGGAATTGCATTTTTATCGCTATATGCTTGTAAAGTATCACATGCAGCAGGGGTCAATCCCAACCCGCTAACGAGAGATACTATCACTTGCAAGCGCTGCACGTTTTGATTCGGACGAAAAGTGCGATCGCCGAATCCACCCACAAAACCGCCAACGGTTGCTACTTGTATCGCTTGATATGCCCAAAATTCCTTCGGTATATCGGTAAATTCGGGTGCGGAACGCTTGGAAGATGGATTGAATGCGGCTGCTACTAATGCCGCATATTGAGCGCGTGTCATCGGTTTATCAGGTTGATATGTACCATCGGCGAACCCGCTCGTTAAGTTCATGCTTACTAAGGCTCGAATAAAATCTTCCGCCCAATGCCCTTTCAAGTCAACAAATGAAGGGGTATCGGGGTCGGGATTGACAATATAGGGGGAAATAATTGGCTTTAAATTTCCTTGTGTCACCAAACCTTGATAAATTAAGGCTGCGACTTCAGCGCGGGTAATATCGCGTTGGGGTTCGAGTTGGTCGGGTTGGGGGTAGTTGACAACTAGGAGGTTTTGGGTAGCGACGGCAACGGCATTAGTTGCATAGCTGGGGATTTGAGCGCGATCGCTAAACACCAAATTAAGATTAGGGTTGCCACCGGAGAGTTTCAATCCGTTGACGATGGATACTAAAGCTTGAAGTTTGGTAATATTTTGTCCGGGTCGGAATGTGCCATCGGCAAAGCCACTGATAAATCCCATACTTGCTGCTGCTGCGATCGCAGGTCTTGCCCAAAAGTTGGGTGGAATATCTTTAAATTTTACAGCTTGATTTTTGACGGTTATATGAAAAGCTTTGGCAACTACTGCCGCATATTCAGCGCGATTGATTGGGGTATCGGGGGCAAATTTACCATCCGGCAACCCATTCATCAACCCTTTGCTAGCTAAAATATCTACAAATTCAATTGCCCAATGTCCCAATATGTCGGGAAAAATACTGCTATTTAATCCAGCGCTTGAGGTAGCAACAAATTCAATTGAACCCTTAACTTGGACGGGGTTAACTTGATTGCCAGCTGAAATTAAAGTGTTGTCAGTGAGATTTTGGATATCAAAATTGCCATTATCGCAGAAAATATTCCCTGCTGAGTCTTGAGAATTGCCCAAGTCGGGAATAGCATTGCCGTTGATTAATAAACCACCTTGGGAATTTTTTTCGACGAGGTTGTTTCGCAACACCGGACGAGCATCACGCGAGAGTGCGATCGCAATCCGATTCTCGCTAAATTTGTTAGTTGCTACCAACGATGCACAGAAGTCGCTAATTGCCAAGCCTAAGCCGTTTTTCTGAAATATATTCCGCAGTACCTCGCCTTTACTATTGCGTGCAATTACTAATCCGCCAGCATTATTTTGCACAAATACATTATCAATAATTGTAGGTTTTCCCGTTCCGGTAACGAATACGCCTTCCCGACCGCAAGTAGTGAAAGTATTATTTGCCAAAGTTGGATAGCTCGATTCAATCCAAACTCCCGTACCTTTTGCCGTTCCATTCGTTACCGTTACACCCAACAAACTCGCCGAATCGAGTAGCAACAGCGCGATATTCTGGATACCGAAACTTGGACTGTTATATTCGCCACTTCCTGAAATGACAATACCTTTTCCTTTACTTGATTCATTTCCCACCACTATCACCCCTTTGGGAATCGCAATCGGGAATATTTCACCAGTTGTAGCACTATAAGTACCGGGTGCAAGTCGAATCATCGTTGATGTTTTGACTTTCAAAGCACGAGTCAGACTTTTAAAAGGAGCAACCCGCGAACCAGCATTGGCATCATTTCCTGTCACGGGGTTGACATAAAGCGTGGTAACGATGGGATTGACCATTTGGGGGGAATAACGGGTAGAAAGAATTTAAAGTTTATAGGATACTGCCTAAAGAATAAATGATAAAGACTAAAAATGCTTATTTTTATACTTAAATTTTGCCGTCAGTGCTGTATCAAAATAGTATACTTGCAAAAAATTTTATGGTATGATAGAAATATTTGCCGTTTGAGTCAATTTTGGTATGCGGTACAAGTCAATCAAAAGCCAAATTATTAAGGTTTCTAAATTTAAATCCTCATATAAGTCTTAATTCCGCAAGGATTGAGGATTGAAGCCATGAATCAAGCAACAATAATTGCATTAACACAAGCGTTTTTGAGATTGCAGCAAATCGGTTCCGACCTTTATGATGCGTATCCGTTCAGGCATTAGAGCAAAACCAATTATTAGATGCATCAGTACTAGTTAGTCAAGCCGATAAAATATATCAAGAGGCAGAAAATTTAGAAATTCTAATTTCTGAACTGAAGGAATAATGAAAACAGTTGAAGAGTTAAAAACTCGCGCTCAAGAGTTGATAAAGCAAGCTACTTCCTACAGCCGACAAGCGACGGAAGTTTTGCCAAAAGACCGCGAACAAGGGAAGGTATTGATGCAAAAAGCGCGAGAAGCAGGTAAGCGCTTTCAAGTAGTTGTAGACGAAATACTGCGTTTAGAAAAATAATCTCCAATTAATTTTAAGAAATGTTAAGGCGATTGTTAGCACATAGCTTTAGGCAGGATTTGTATGTGCTTGGGATTAGCTTATATTAAATAACAGTTAGCACAAAGATAACGACGCGAGCGAATTACAATTTTTTAGTGCGCTCAACTACGATCTTCTTCTGAAAACAAAGCATTAAGGTCACGATATCCACTTAAAACTCGCTCAACCTCAATACCATTTTCAATTGGACGATAAAAAATTATATAATTGCTAATTGTAAAACCTCTCAATGAAGGCGCAAGATAATCGAAACTACGTCCCATATTTGGAAATTCAGCCAAAGTCTTACATTTTTGTTCAACAGCATTTACAAAGCGAGTTGCTGCCTGGGGATTTTCACGAGTAATAAATTGGCTAATTTCCTTAATATCAAGCCTTGCTTGGAGAGTAAAAACGTAGCGATTCATTCGTATTTGCCTTTGGATATTTGACGAATATCTTCACGTAACTCTCTAAATACTTCTTCACCATCAATCACTTCTCCTTTGTCACCTTGTTCTATACCTACAGCAATTTCTGAGCGAAGTGCATTTATTCGTGTCTCACGAATGCGATCGCGTTCCTCTAGCAATCGCAATGCTTCGCGTACAACCTCACTCGCGGATAAATACCTACCACTTTTAACTTTTTCGTGAACTAATTGCTCAAGCTCAGGTGTAAGCGATACGTTCATAGGTTCGTTATTTGATTTGAGTTTATAGCTTTAATTCTGCCACTGATAGCAAAGCTTGTCAAAGTTTGTTATTAAATCAGTAGCGAGTACTTGCAACATTTATCACCGATGGGGTGGAAATATATTAGCTTAGGGACTAGTCCTGCCCTTTATCTATAGAAACTATCACGCAGAACAAGGATACTATTTACCCCTTCCCTCACTTCCCTACTCCCCACTCCTTACTCCCTTCGTCAATAGTGCTTTAATATTGCATGGAGTCCTATCATTCAAGCCGATGATTGAAGTTGAGCATCTCAGTAAAATATACGGCTCTACCTCAGCTATTTCAGACGTAACATTTAACGTCGAAGCTGGGGAAATATTGGGCTTCTTGGGTCCGAATGGAGCTGGTAAAACTACGACAATGCGGATTTTAGCGGGGTATTTGCCTGCTACGAAAGGTACAGCGCGAATAGCTGGGTTTGACGTTCACGAAAATTCGCTGTCGGTGCGTCAGAAAATTGGTTATTTGCCGGAAAATCCACCTTTGTACCCAGAAATGACAGTAGAGGGATTTTTGTACTTTGTTGCGCGAATCAAAGGAGTTGCAGCAGGCGATCGCGCAACAAAAGTGCAAACGGCACTGTCTAAGTGTAATCTAACCGACCGCCGCCATACAATTATTCGCAAGCTTTCTAAAGGTTACAAACAACGGGTTGGTATTGCCCAAGCGATTGTTCACGACCCCCCGGCAATTATTCTTGACGAACCGACGGTAGGACTCGACCCCAGACAAATTATAGACGTGCGAAACTTGATTAAAAGCTTGGCTGGGGATCATACAATTATTCTTTCGACACATATTTTACCCGAAGTAAGTATGACTTGTAGTCGCGTGGCAATTATCAATCGCGGTAAAGTCGTTGCCACAAATACCCCGGAAAACTTGATGATGCAGCTTGTAGGTGGTTCGGGATATGAATTGGAAATTGAAGGTGAACCAGGTTTAGCGAAACAAGTTTTGCAACACGTTCCGGGTGTGAGTTTGGTAGAATCAATCTCTGTGCAGGGGAGCATTCCTTTACAGACAAATCGCACTTTGATGCGGATAGTATCGCAACCCGGAACCGAACCCGGAAGCGACATTGCGACGACTTTACTGCAAACTGGCTTTGGTTTGTACGAGATGCGGCGCGTCAGTGCTACCCTCGAAGATGTATTTTTACAGTTGACAACCGAAGAAAAACCGCTGCCAACGGATCTCAATTCCACCGAATCACCTGAAGCCAACGAAGGAGAAACAGCATAAATGGGCGTTGTACTGAGTAATATAATTGCAATTTATCGGCGCGAATTACAGAGCTATTTTGTCTCGCCATTGGCTTATGCGATCGCTGGAATTTTCTGGTTTTTGGCGGGATTATTTTTTGTACTGATTTTGCAAGATATTCTTCAGTATGTAGCGGGTTTAGATATCCAGGGACAGCAGTACAACGTACCCGTTCCGCCGATTGACGTACCTTACGAATTTGTGCGGGCATTTTTGGATCGGTTGGGATGGCTGTTGTTATTTATACTGCCGATTCTTTCGATGGGGTTATATGCCGAAGAACGCAAGCGGGGAACGTTGGAGCTTTTAGCGACATCACCGTTAACTAACTGGGCAGTTGCCGTTGGGAAATTATTAGGGGTATTAACGTTTTTTACGACACTAGTATTGCCGATGCTGATATTTGAGGCGATCGCACTCAGCGCTGCGAATCCCCCAACACCACCAGGAATAATAATTTTAGGTCATGTTGGATTAATCTTACTTGCTGGAGCCATATTATCAATCGGCATGTTTATTTCTTCGCTAACTGATAGTACAATCCTCTCTGCCGTTCTCACCTTCGCAGTTATATTATTGTTGCTATTCGTCGATTTAATCGCTAAAAACATCGGTGGATCAGTGGGTGAAGCCATCGGTCATTTATCTCTACTCAAACATTACAACAGCCTCATCCAAGGTATTTTTGATACTAGTAGCTTAATTTTATTTGCCAGTTATATTATCTTAGGAATTTTCCTTACCGCCCAATCGATTGATGCACTTCGTTTTCAGCGACAGTAGTCAGCGGTCGGTAGTCAGTGGTCGGTGGTCAGTGGTTATTAGGTATTAGTTCGAGACGAGACTCCTGACTCCTGACAACTGACTCCTGACTCCTGACAACTGACAACTGACTCCTAACAAAAATATGAAAAAAATCGTTCAAAAAAAACCTTGGAAATATCTGTTTTGGCTAGGTCCATTCCTAACCACCGCAGGTTTAACAGTTGGATTTATATCCGGTAACTGGGGAGTAACCCCACTTGCATTACTTATTCCTGGAATTACCATTATCCTGTTATGGGTAATTTTGCAAAGCCAAGCTACTAAATGGTGGGAACAACGTTCTACCCAAGCGGGAACAAATGCGCTATTTGCAACCCTGGCAGTTGTCGCAATATTAGGTTTAATTAACTTTCTCGGAACGCGCTACCACCTGCGGACAGATTTAACTGAAACAAAATTATTTAGCCTTGCACCGCAAACGCGCTCATTAGTCGGTTCCTTGCAACAACCCGTTAAAGTCTTGATATTTAGCGTCAATCAAAATCCCCTCGACCGCGACTTACTCGAAAACTATCGACGACAAAATCCAAAATTTCAATTTGAATATATCGACCAGCAAGCCAAACCCGGACTTGCAAAACAATTTGGTGTCAAAGAACCAGGTGAAGTGTATCTCGAAACCAACCAACAGCGCAAACTAGTACAAGTGGTCAACGAAAGCGATCGCCTCTCCGAAATTCGCCTCACTAACCGCTTGCAGCAAATCATTTCCAACAGCACCCCCAAAGCCTACTTCCTCCAAGGTCACGGTGAATCCCAACTTACAGCCGGGGAAGCTGCTATCTCGCAAGCAGTACAAAGTTTAAGTGACAGAAACTTTACCACCGAGGCATTAAACCTAGTTCAAAAACGTAGTATTCCAGACGACGCAAAAGTTGTCGTCGTTGCTAGTCCCAAGCGTGCCCTTTTCGATACCGAAGTCAAAGCACTACAAGATTATCTCAACCGGGGTGGCAACGCTTTATTAATGATAGACCCCGACACCGACCCCAAACTTGACCCGTTATTAAACGAATGGGGAGTCAAACTCGATACTCGTTTAGCAGTCGATGTCGCTGGTAACGAAGCTCTTGGTCCTGCTGTTCCCATCGTCACCGAATACGGCAAACACCCTATAGCAAAAGACTTTGGAAACGGTATTTCATTTTATCGTCTTGCCCGTCCCGTTGACACCACCCCAGTCAATAACGTTCAAGCAACCCCCCTACTATTAACCAAACCCTACCCCAACACCTGGGCAGAAAGCGACCAAAAAAGTGAAAAACTCGAATTTAACGAAGGTAAAGACCGCAAAGGACCTCTAACTTTAGGTGTTGCCCTCACCAAAAAAGTCTCATCTACACCCACTCCTCCAGTTGCCCCCAGTCCAACACCAACACTAACACCAACACCAGCATCAACATCAACACCTAAAACGACTCCAACAGCAAAAGCATCACCCACTCCCTCCATATCTCCCACTC
>CAXTCQ010000325.1:0-9093 GCA_964242965.1 uncultured Calothrix sp.
AAGCAATTATTAATTCCTAACTCCTAACTCCTAACTCCTAACTCCTAATTCCTAACTCCTAACTCCTAACTCCTAACTCCTAACTCCTAACTCCTAACTCCTAACTTTCTTACTTCCATTCCTGAGAAAGGGTGCGAAAATTAAAATTGCTAGCGTTAGGATGACAAGTGACGCAGCTACTAACTTGTGAGGGCTGGGGTAATTTGACTTGGGGATGTAAAACTTTAAAATAGCGCGAATTATTGAAGCGGTAAGGTGTAGCTTCGTCTTGAAGTTGGGAACGCGAAAAGGTTGAGAGATATCGCCACACTAACAGTCGTGGTGGATCTACGAGGGGCTGTAGCTGGCTGCCGTAATGTTGAGAATCTAAAAGAAGATTTTTCCAGGTTTGGGTCGGAAATACTTGTGGTGGAATTGCGATGTGACAGGTTGAGCAGTTTTCAAGATACAATTCTTGCCCAAGTTTATACTGTGGGGGTACAACATCAACTGTGCTAATTTCTGGTGTAGATTGGGGAGTAATCGCTTGAGCGTTTGTAGCGAAGGCTAGCAGCCAACCCATAGCCAAACTCCAAACTAACACGACAATAAATAAACCTATTGGTTTGCGTTTGATTTGACGCTGTGGTGATTTGTGCTTGACCAGATTTAACATAATCCTCACATTCCCAAAGTTAGATATAGCTTTTTAGCTCTAATCATAGGACTTATGCCGTGTTTATGGTGTTTCTGACTTTGCTTAATTGTTATTTACAGCAGTTTTCATCTATTTAGACCACAAAGAATGCCTCTTCTTTGCGCCTAGAAGCCTCTGCGCGATAAAAAAACAAGCAATATTACGGAATCGGAACAGCCCGTAATAACCGTTCCATGACGCTTCTAGACCTGCGTCCGCCAATTGGAATAATCCGGTGGCTCATAACATGCGGTGCTAGAAATTTAATATCATCGGGGATGGCATAATCGCGTCCGAATAAAAACGCCAATGCTTGGGTAGCCTTTTGCAATGCCAAAGTAGCGCGAGGGCTTGCACCAAGAGTAATTTCTTCATCTTGTCGGGTTGCCCGCACCAGGTCGAGAATATACTGCTGTAAAGATGTATCAACTCTAACTTGAGAACAAATGCGGCGAAGTTCTTGAACTTCCTCCAAAGTAATACACGGTCTTAAATCAGCAACTTTTAC
This sequence comes from uncultured Calothrix sp., assembly GCA_964242965.1. GTDB lineage: Bacteria > Cyanobacteriota > Cyanobacteriia > Cyanobacteriales > Nostocaceae > JANNFJ01. The sequence goes on from CAXTCQ010000325.1 coordinate 1,185, forward strand.
CCCCTCTGCCTGCCTTTGTAGCATTTGCATTTCTTCATCTTCAGAAGGATAACCCAAGCTCAAAGACAACATAAACCTGTCCATTTGTGCTTCTGGTAGCGGAAAAGTACCTTGATACTCGATGGGGTTTTGAGTTGCGATCGCAAAAAATGGCAATGGAACCGGACGCGATACACCATCGACTGTAACCTGGTATTCTTCCATAACTTCGAGTAATGCTGACTGAGTACGTGGTGTAGCGCGGTTGATTTCGTCAGCGAGAAGTACGTTTGCAAATACTGGTCCGGGAAGAAAGTTAAATTCACCGCTTTTGGGGTTCCAGATATTAGTACCCGTGATATCTGTGGGTAATAAGTCGGGGGTACATTGCAAGCGTTGAAAATTTCCGTGAATCGAACGAGCTAGGGATTTTGCTAACAGGGTTTTACCAACACCAGGAACGTCTTCGAGTAGCGCATGTCCACCACCTAGTAAGGCAACTAACACCAAGCGGATTGCTTCGGTTTTACCGACGATAGTACGTCCTAAGTTTTGCGTTAAAATATCGATTTTTTCTCTCATACCCCACCCGCTGATTTTTTGACCACTGACTACCGATCAATAATAGATAAAGGTACGGCTATTCACCGTACCCTGACTTTACTTCTTGAGTCCTATATAGAGTGTTCCCGGAACTCGAAAAAATTAACGCTATTCACCAAAAAAAACTTTGGCAGCATTACAATCGAGTTGAATTTGGGTTTTGAGAGCTTCGAGCGAAGCGAATTTTGTTTCGGGTCGTAAAAATTTTTCGAGATGCACTACAAGTTGCTTGCCGTATAAATCCCCCGACCAATCAAATAAATGCACTTCTACAGTAGTATTTATACCATTGACAGTTGGACGATTACCGATATTCATTACCCCAGTTCCCAGCAGTTCCAGTTCTTCTTCGGTTTCGCCAGCAGTAAAAATCCGAACTGCGTAGACTCCAAAGTGTGGTAAAAATTTGTCTTTAGGTAATTCGAGGTTGGCGGTAGGAAAGCCGATAGTTCGACCGAGTTGTTGACCTTTGACAACATTGCCAATAAAGTTATAGGGTCGTCCTAAGAGTTCCTTGGCACGTTCGACATCACCATTTTCAAGGATTTCGCGGATTAAAGAAGTACTGATGCGACTTAAGGTTGAGGTGCTATTTACTACTGTTGACTCCTGGGCACATGTTTCGAGACTAACAATGGTGACGGGAATGTTGTATTTGGCAGCGATAACTTGTAAATCGCGAGCAGTACCACTGCGGTTTGAGCCAAAATGAAAATCGTGTCCAACGCTAACTTGGGTTGCTTGGAGTTGCTCGACAATGATTTTTTGCACAAATTCCTCTGGTGTCAGAGAACACAGTTCGCGGTCGAAGGGCAGCAAAACTAATTGTTCAACACCAAGCTTAAGCAATTGCTGAACTTTTTCATCAAGTGGAGTCAGCAATGCGCGAGGTTTACCGCTGAAAAATTCTTGCGGGTGTGGGTTAAAGGTGACAACAGTTGAATAAACGTGTTGTTTTGTATTTGGGGAAAACAATGATAATTTTTCTGCTGTTTCCCCCGCTTCCCCAACTTTCGCCGCTTTACATATGGGTTTGATAACCTGCTGATGACCGCGATGGACACCATCAAACTTGCCAAGTGCTACAGCAGTTGGCGTTAAAGCTAATTCAGTCGAAGAACTAACTCGCACAGAACACCCATTTGGAGACAGATTTAACACATCGATTCTGGGATTTGAGGTTTCTAAAGAGCTATTTGTTAGTTGTCAGTTCTCAGTTGTTAGTTGTCAGTTGCATTTATAATCAATAACCACTAACCAATGACCGCTAACCACTAGCCAATAACCACTAACCAATGATCAATAACCACTAGCCAATGACCAATGACCGCTAAAAACTTAATGCTCTTAATCACCAATCTAATCTAAAATCTCTCATCCCAGAGACTGCCAATGTTGTATCTAGATATGGCTAACAGGAATAGTTTCTGATAAAGGGATAGAAACTGGTACAGGAAGTACCATTCCTTCTCTTGCCATAATCGCACCCGGAAATTTCTGTGCTGCTTGTTCGCCAATGCAATCTAAAAAGTCGTCATCGTGTGCGGGGTCGTGGTGGAAAATTACCAAAGTTTTGACATTGGCTGCTTTGGCAACTTTTACTGCTTCTTGCCATGTCGAATGTCCCCAGCCAATTTTGGGCGTTTTCGGAGAATGATATTCGTCATCGGTATAGGTCGAATCGTAAATGAGAATATCAGCATTGCGTGCCAGCCACAAAACATTATCATCGAATCGATCGGGAAAATGTTCGGTGTCAGTAATGTAAACAGCAGCACCATTATGCCAGTTGACGCGGTAGCCTACAGCTTCACCGGGATGATTGAGTGGTGCGGTTTCAACAATGATATCGTCGATTTTGATTGCTTCCCCCGGCATGACATCGTAAAAATCCAAATCTGCCTGCATAATTTGCAAGGGAACGGGGAAGTTTGGGTGCAACATTTGGTCATTTAGACGCTGTTCGACAGTCGAACCATCGGGTGCGATCGCACCGTAAATCCGAAAGCGATTTCCTCTCACAAAGCCAGGGGTAAAAAAGGGAAATCCCTGCATGTGGTCCCAATGCGAATGGGTAAAGAAGATATGCGCTTCGGCTGGCATTTGGCGCAATAACGATTGCCCCAAAACATGCAGCCCCGTACCACCGTCAAACACTAAGCGTTTGCTGCCCACTTGCATCTCAACGCAAGGGGTATTACCGCCATAACGGACAGTGTTTGGCCCCGGACAGGGAATACTGCCCCGAACGCCCCAAAAATGAACATTAAATTGTTTCTCTATTCTAGACATGGGTGTTGCTTGCGTTCCCTGAGTGGGCGATCAAAAAAATTAATTATTTTGTTCAGTTTATTCTGTCTTTAGACAAATGGCAGTGTAGGGTATTTACTGGTAGTATTTCACATTTAATATTTAGCTGTTATACCAAATAAGTATGGAAATGTACTAGAAGGCATTAAACCTTTACTGTTTTAAGCTAAATGCACGTAGGTGATATTTATAACTGCTTTTACTTTATAGCTTAATTTTTGTACTGATGCATTTGACACTTACAGTACGCAAAGATTAGGGAGAAGGGGAAAGGGGAAAGGGGGAAGGGAGAAGATTTCATAACTCCTAACTCCTAACTCCCTACTCCCTACTCCCTACTCCCTCAAAGGAAACTCTCTTTTGGATAATTTATTCAATCCTGCTGCATAAGTAAGGTTGTATTGCAAAGGAGTGATACTAATGTAGTTTTCACGGATAACATGTACGTCAATAGGTACATTTTGGGGTAAATTTATATCCATTGGTGGCTCAATATCCTCCAGAACTTCGCCCGTTAACCAGTAGTAAGTTTTGCCACGAGGGTCAAGGCGCTTATCAAAAACATCAATGTAACGGCGCACACCCTGACGTGTTATTACAGCACCAACAATTTCTGACCACGCGATCGCAGGCACATTTACATTCAGTAACATTAATTCAGGTAAGGGATTGGATGCTAGTTGCCCTACCAAAATTTTGGCAAAATTCGCTGCTGGCTGAAATTCTCTAACCGTGTGGCTGGTAAGACTAAAGGCAATACTGGGAATGCCTTCAATTACACCTTCCATCGCTGCCGAAACAGTTCCCGAATAAAGTATTTCAGTCCCAACATTCGCACCATGATTAATTCCCGAAAGTACTAAATCAGGCGGTGAATCGAGTAATGCCCACAGCGCTAGTTTTACGCAATCAGAGGGAGTACCATCACAAGCCCAAGCTTTTACCGTTGGATGAAATATTCCTTCAACGATTTCAGCACGAATTGGTTGGTGTAATGTTAATCCATGCCCAGTTGCCGAACGTTCGCGGTCTGGACAAACAACTGTTACTTCGTGACCAGATAAGGCTAGGGTATTAGCTAAAGTTCGGATACCCAAAGCAGAAACCCCGTCGTCATTGCTAATTAGCAGTTTCATTTAATCGAAGTATGGTCTACTGGTTGAATGGAAAGAAATATCATCAAATCATAGTCGATACCAATTACGAATATTACACGGGCAAGCTTTGATTATAAAAAACTAGCTAATTATAAAACTACTACGAGCGTTGCATAAAACATTAAAATTTTTGGTTAATGCTGTTGGATGTATAATTTTTTTGAAGTCATTAAGTAAATGTTAAATTAGGTTACTAGTACAGCTACCTGTGTGAGTTGAAAATTCTCAATATTGTTGATACTCAACAATAAGCTATTTCCGAAGAAAGTTTTCGTGTCGTGGTGTCCAGATTTCCGACAACTTCTGCGAAGTCGGGAATCTGGACACCACGAATTTTTATAAATAATTTAGGAAATTTAGGATTGCTATTGGTAAATTAATAATTTTTCTTTCATGAAATATATTTTTGGAACTTATGGATGACTGAAAATAACATAATTTTTTCGATTTAAAATGTTAAAAAAGTTATGCTTGTTACCTAAAATATTTAAATCCCCATTTATCAACGTTACCTCGCATCAAGGAGAGAGAATCTGTGCTTTCGCCCGCTCATGTCTTATTGCCAGCTGCGGCACGAAAGCATCCAAGGTACAAAATATAGTAGGCTCAACATTGCAGGAAACTCGCAATTCGCTTTTAAACTAGTAAAGATGACAGAAAAGCTAACCGTACCTGTAGTAAAAAATCAGATGACCAACAAGCATGAGTAAGCCTGAGAGCAATTTAGAAGCTCAACTTTTAGCACTAAGAACCGATGGCGAAAGCGCGATCGCATCCGCCGATACTCTCGAACGCTTAGAAGAACTGCGCGTTAACTACCTGGGTAAAAAGGGTCAATTGTCGGTACTTTTGGGTAGTATGGGCAAACTTAGCGTCGAGGAACGACCCAAAATTGGCGCTATAGCCAACACCGTTAAAGAAGCGCTTCAAACTAGCCTCGATAAGCAGCGAAACATTCTTGAAAGCGCTAAAATTCAGGCACAGCTAGAAGCTGAAACGCTGGATGTAACCATGCCGGGAATTTACAGTCCCCAAGGTCGCATTCATCCTCTCAACGGTATTATCGACCGCGCACTCGATATATTTATTGGGATGGGTTACACGGTGGCACAGGGTCCGGAGATGGAAAGTGATTATTATAACTTCGAGGCACTGAATACGCCCCCAGACCACCCTGCCCGCGATATGCAAGATACTTTCTATCTACCCGATGGTAACTTACTCAGGACTCAAACTTCTAGCGTACAAATTCGCTACATGGAAGCCGAGGAACCACCAATTCGCATTGTTTCCCCAGGCAGGGTATATCGTAAAGATGATGTTGATGCGACTCACTCGGCAGTCTTCCATCAAATCGAACTTTTATCGATTGACGAAGGGCTAACTTTTACCGACCTAAAAGGCACAATTAAGGTGTTTTTGCAGCAAATATTTGGAGAATTACCAATTCGTTTCCGTGCCAGTTATTTTCCCTTCACCGAACCGAGTGCCGAAGTTGACTTGCAGTGGAACGGTCGCTGGCTGGAAGTCATGGGGTGCGGGATGGTTGACCCGAATGTACTTAAAGCTGTAGGTTACGACCCCGAAGTTTATACCGGGTTTGCTGCGGGTTTTGGTGTCGAACGGTTTGCAATGGTGCTGCATCAAATGGATGATATTCGCCGTTTATATGCGAGCGATTTACGGTTTTTGCAGCAGTTTTAAATTAGTTATTGGTCGTTAGTTGTAAATTAAATTTACAGCTAACTGCCAATTTATATTTAAATAAGTATTTAGGAAAACAATGAAAGTTAGAGACGGCACGATTCAGTTAAATCAGTTTTTAAAGCTAATGGGTATAGTCGGAACTGGTGGACAAGCCAAGCTGATGATTCAAGGTGGGGATGTCCTAGTTAACGATATGGTCGAAACCAGACGAGGACGGCGACTTGTACGGGGTGATAAAGTAACAGTTCAAGGACAAACTATTGAGGTCAATTTAGATTTGGAGTAATGCAGGTTGCCAAGGATTATCAGAGACTTATAAGTACTAGTAAGAAGTTGGGCAATTGACTCGACTGGAATGTAAAATTTCTGGCTCATACTCGATGCATTTCTAAGTGAAAATAGTTTGCCTTCGTGTGGTTATATGATATGTAAAATGGGCATTGACCACCAAAAGGCGATTCTTTCGTACAGTGCTTAATAATACTCTTTGATGGCTGACAAAATCGCTCGTGTGTGTTTTATAAATAGAAGCGAAGATTCTTAGTGCTTAAGAAAAGTCACGTATGTGAGTTTTTTCGGCTTAAACATGGTTAAGAGGCTCGAACATTGCTCTTTGCGCGTTCAGTCGTAAATATCGCACTAAAATTAATAACCTGTTTTGGGTTTATCCTATTTTAGGTTTAAAATTTGAGAGTTATTCAATCGTATGTGTAGCAATTATTCAAATGCTAAGAAATATTTATAGGACTTACGCACAGTTAACGAGAAAGTAGGTATTCTAAATATATTAGATCCCCCCAACCCCCCTTCTTAAGGGGGGCTTTGCGTAAGTCCTAATTTATACAAAAAATCCAAAATTAAGTGCCTGAATCTGTTTTCAGCGATAAATATATTTTACTTCGCCAACTACTCATTGAGGCTCGTAAGGTTGCAAATTTAACTCAAACAGAGTTATCGACCAAGCTTTCACGTCCGCAATCTTATGTATCAAAATATGAACGTGGCGAACGTCGTTTAGACTTAATTGAATTTTTAGAAGTAGCAACAGCACTCAATATCAATCCAGCAACTTTCATTGAAAAACTATTACAGCAAAAACAGGAGAGTTAAAAATTCTTATACCATTCCTATATGAAGATGCACTTCATGACCTGTCTTAGCCCCCCTTTTTAAGGGGGGTTGGGGGGATCTAATTTGTTGCAGCCTCATATTAAATTGGTATTAGGATGGCTTGTAAATATTCCTATTCCAGTCGATTACAGTTTTTTGGGTACAGATATCGATTTTGGCAAAGCTGGTGTTATTGTTGAAAGTCAGTTTTCTAATTATCCTTTCTTGCTAAATAACACCTTGCGTTCCGAATTATTTTTTAAAGCAGGAACTATATTTGCTGGACATCCGACTCAACTTGTAATTTTAATTACGAAAGCGTTAATGTACCCAGCCTCTAATAGTACTCTATATTATGAACAAGCTGTGCGACAGTTGACTGGGTTTTATTTAATATTTTGGAGAAGTATAGAGAGATTATTCATATTAATTACTTTCAGATACTCTCTGCTTAACCGCTTTTTTCTCAACTTCTGAACTCTTGTTTCTACTTTGGTATTCTTCAAATAATTCAAAAAATCTTTGTAGGGCTTCATAGTCATCTATAGAGTAAAAGAGAATTATTTTAGACCATGACTGACCTGTCTTAATGCCATATTTTTCTTGAACCCATGATTGAAAACCTTCAAATTGCCTTTCTGACTCAGTTGGGGGTACATCAACTTCTCTTCGAGCCAGACTGTATCCTCGCAGAACCATATCAAGTTTGGTAACTGAATTAGTACCTAAGTACATGCCCGGTCTTTTCTTTACGCCCTTTAGAAGCTCGTTGTAAATATCAAACTGAAGAAAAGTTAAATTGTGTTCAGTGGCGCTAGATTTTTCTTCAATTTCTTGAATTTTTGACTCATCTTTCTGTTTTAGGAACTTTTCAAAGAGTTCAAAAAAGCTATAGAAGGCATTTCTCTCACTACCACAAAGAAACAGAATTATTCCAGCCCATGATTGTGAAACTTTAGTTTTGGCTCTTTCTTGCATCCACTCGTGAAATCCCTCAGTTGCATAGCCTTCTCGAGTAAATCCTAAATGGCTTAAACTACTTA
>CAXTCQ010000326.1:0-9091 GCA_964242965.1 uncultured Calothrix sp.
GGCTTACCGTCAACTAGGAGAAATTTACCAAGCTTGGGGTAAATACGACCAAGCTCAAGCGCAATACCAACAAAGCCGTGAGTTATATGAGCAATTAGGTAAACAAAAAGATGTAGCTAACCTATGGTCTTGGTTAGCTTATTGTTACCGTGAGTGGAGTCAATACGACAAAGCGATAGAAAGCCAGCAAAAATGCTTAACGATTCGCCAACAGTTAGATGACGAATCACTAGTAGCTTTGGCTTACTATCAACTGGGAGAAATTTACCAAGCTTGGGGTAAATATTTTCAAGCGATCGCTTACTACGAACAAAGCCAGAAATTTTATGAGCAATTAGGTTTAGAACAAAATGTAGCGAATCAGTTATCCTGGCTATCTACTTGCTACCGAGATTTAGAAGACTATACAAAAGCGATTGAATATTCTCAGCAAAGCCGAGATTTACACCAGCGCTTAGGTCATAACCAAAGTGTGGCTAAACGTTTTAGGCAAATAGCTTATGCTCGAAGCTTATTAGCAAAAAATACCCAAGACATTGCAGAAGCTACCAATCTACTCGCAGAAGCCGAACAAAACATTCATCAAGCTATCCAAATCAATACCACAAATGACTATAAACAAAACCTTGCTTACGACTTTATAGTTCTCAGCTTACTTTACTCACAGCGCTTGCATCTTTTGCCCAACGATAACTCAATAGAAGCACAAATTACCCAATTCGAGGAAAATTACAATACGGGTTTTACCTATCTTGCCGAACTTGGGCAAACCGTAGATAAAGCAAATGAAGCCCTCAATATTGCCCGTGCTTACTTGGAAGTTAGCGCATTAGAAAATCTCGATCGAGCCGAACAACTAGCTCAAAAATCCCTCCAAGTCTTTCAAGAATACAATCGCCGCAACTTTGAAGCATCTGCACGCAAGCTGTTAGGCGAAATATACACGAGACGCGCCCAAGGCAACCAATCTAATACACAAATTGCGACACAATTTCTGACTGAGAGCCTGCAAATCTACCGTGAGCTTGACTTACAGGAAAAAGCCGCTGAGGTAGAAAAGCTACTAAGTTTTACTGAGTAACCAATGAATTGGAGTCAAACGCAAGAGTTGTATCAAGTTCGCTTAACGCTATTTTATTACTCTTATAAGATAAAAATCAGAAACCTTGGCTAATATCAGCTTATATAAATTTAGACGTAGGTTGGGTGAAGCGAAGCGTAACCCAACGATAATGTTGGGTTTCACTTCGGACTCTGTTGGCGAAATATATCTTAATACTTCAAACCCTTGTTTCTGCGTAGGTTGGGTGGAATGAAATGGAACCCAACGCTTTTAATACCATTGATTTTCCGACGTTTTAAATGTAACAAAATGTTTCGCCAACAGCATCCACTTCGTTACACCCAACCTACGAATATTTTTATTTCTTCAAAATCATAAAAGGAATTAGTACCCCTTGTTTAATTAAAAGTTCCGCGTAGGGGCGGGGTTACCCCGCCCCTACAATATCGTGTGATAGCGAGAAATCGTTATCCAAGGGGTGTTACTCCTGAATCACCAGCAAGCAATATCCTCTACGGAGTAGCGTGGGGAGGATATTAACCTTTCCCTAGCCCCTAGCCCCGACTTCCTGACTCGACTTCGCCAACTCCTTCTCTGGCAATTGCGTATATTCTGCGACAATTTGCCGGAATTGTTCGCCTTCAATCGTTTCCTGTTCGACCAACATCTCAACCAATCGGTCTACCAAGGCTCGGTTTTCACGGATAATCCTTCTAGCTTCTTGGTAGCAATTAGAGGCAATTTCTCGAACTTTGCGGTCAATCTTAATTGCCATTTCCTCAGAGTATTCATTGCGGTTCATCCAGTCACGACCGAGAAACACGTCATCGCGTTGATTTTCTAACGCTACTAATCCCAAGTCGGTCATCCCGTACATCGTTACCATCTTCCGGGCCAGACTTGTAATCATTTTCAAATCGCCGCTAGCACCTCCGGTAACTTCCGCTTCGCCAAATACTTCGACTTCGGCAGCTTTTCCACCCATCGTCATGGTGATGTTATCTTGCATCCATGCACGAGTATAAAGTCCGCTGTCAACAACTTCTTCGTTCATAATTTGCTGCGAAAAGCCACCGATACCACCCGAACGCGGAATAATTGTCACCTTATTCAACGGATCGGCATGTGGAAGTAATGTTGCGAGCAAAGCGTGTCCGACTTCATGGTAAGCAATCAACCGCTTTTTCTTACTATCCAACAAAGGGTTTAAAGTTAAACCAATTGTCAAACGGTCGATAGCGTCATCGATTTCCAACGGAGTAATTGCTTCTTTGCGACGACGTGCTGTCAAAATTGCTGCTTCGTTGAGCAAGTTTGCTAAGTCGGCACCCGTAAATCCTGGGGTGCGACGGGCAATAACTTCGAGCGAAACCGTTGGGTCAATTTTTTTGTTACGAGCATGAACTTGTAAAACTGCTAAACGACCTTTACGGTCTGGTGCATCAACTATTACCTGGCGGTCAAAGCGTCCCGGACGCAAAAGTGCGGCATCAAGCACGTCAGGACGGTTTGTGGCAGCAATAATGATGATACCGTTGTTACCTTCAAACCCGTCCATCTCAGTAAGTAACTGGTTGAGAGTTTGCTCGCGTTCGTCGTTTCCGCCACCGATCCCCGCACCGCGCTGTCTTCCTACTGCGTCGATTTCATCGATAAATATCAAACAGGGAGCGTTATCTTTAGCTTTTTTGAACAAGTCGCGGACGCGGGAAGCACCGACACCAACGAACATTTCGACGAATTCGGAACCGGAAATACTGAAGAAAGGTACAGAAGCTTCACCTGCGATCGCTTTCGCTAATAACGTCTTCCCCGTTCCTGGAGGACCGACTAATAATACACCTTTGGGAATGCGGGCACCAATTGCCGTAAATTTTTCGGGTTGTTTAAGGAAGGTAACAACTTCTTGCAGTTCTTCTTTCGCTTCTTCGATACCCGCGACATCATCAAATTTTATCCCGGTTTTCGCTTCGATTTGAAAGCGAGCGCGGGTTTTACCGAAGTTCATCGCTTGACTTGAGGCATTAGTCGAACGGCGTAAAAATAATAACATCAACGCCAACAGGGGCAAAATCCACATTAAGTTAATCAACAACCCCACCGCAGCACGGCTATTAGCTGTAGATACTTCCTCTAATTCGACCTTACTTTGTCGAAGTTTGCTAATTAATTCTGCATTTTGGTTCAAAAGTCTAACTTCTAACGGCTGGGTATCGGGCTTTTGGTCCTTGAGGAAAACCCTTGCAGTTTGTTCGGTTTCGTCGAGTTCAACTCTTTTGACTTCCCCTTTTTGAGCTTTTTTGATTAATTCACCATAACTGAGTTGGCTAGAGGCTTTTTGTGCGATTGCGGGGGTAGCACCAAATCCGCTCATCATCATTATCGCTGCCACAGCACCTGTTAGCGCCAAGCGTGCGGGTTGCCGTTTTGCCAATGTATTTTTCTCTTTTATTCCCATAATAATAAATACCCTTGTTGCCTTTTATTAAGCGTAAGCGATCGCAATATATAGTTATTCTTCTAGCCGAAGTGAAAATAACTGTACTTCTAATCTAGTGTAACTTCCGCAAACAATGTTCCCCCTCTTTGCGAGCAGATGCTCCTAAATCGATATTTGTCAAGTAGATTTATAGACTTATTGGTAACTATTCTGAGGTATTTTGTCAAGATGACCCGGCAGCGCGACAAAAGCAGGAACACGACTGTTGTCACAACTGATTAGCGTACTCTCTTAAAGAAGCCGTAAGCTAGTGGTTCATAAGTTTTGACGGGGTTACAAGAATCCGGGTAACTTCTACGAAACCCGGATTCTGACCCCCGCGACATGACAAAATTAAGTATTTGTAGGGTGCGCGATACTCCGCAGGAGTGGCTGCCGCCATCGCTTGAAATCCGTAACGCACCGAGACATGACGGATGGTGCTTTACCAAAAGCTAACACACACCCTACGTATATTTTCAGAATTCCCCCAGAGCGATAGCGCTAATTCAATTAGGAATCGTAGCGATAAGGAATACTTGCAGTCCATTACTATCAAATTAATCTACCGCTTGATTTTAATGTTCTCAATCTTCAGCTAGACGTTTGAAAATGCGTTTGTGATATTTAATTGTTCAAGCTATAGGACTACCCCAAAGATTTTTGAAAAGATACGTAGGGTGCGTTAGCGACAGCGTAACGCACCGTTCCGAGGCCTTGGTGCGTTACGCTTGCGCTAACGCACCCTACATATACTTCTTAGATTTTTTCATAAATTAAACCGGATTCCTATATAACATTCTTTATGTATATAAATTTAAAAAGTAAAATAAACAATTACTAATTTGTTTTAATTGTGATTTTGTCATAGTAGGTAGTTTAAACTACATAGAAACAGCTTTTTAACAAAATTAACTTCCGCTTATGTAATCATTAACACCACATGCAATTAAAACGTCTTAGCAGCTTTTTATTCCCATTCTTAGGACTATTACTGTTTTGCCTCTCGATTTGGGCTATTACCCAAGAATTGCGGCAATACTCTTATGAAGATATTTTGAATAGTCTGAAGAATTCCTCGATTAAAAGTTTGTTTTTAGCTTCATTATTCACAATTCTTAACTATTTAGTTTTAACTACTTATGATGTTCTAGCTTGCAGATACATTCGTCACCCCTTACCTTACCCAAAAGTTGCACTTGTCGCGCTTACTAGCTACGGAATTAGTAATAGTGTTGGATTCGCTTTGTTTACTGGTAGTGCAATTCGCTATCGATTGTATATACCTTGGGGTTTAACAACTGTTGAAGTTGCTCAAATAATTGCCTTTAGTAATCTCAGTTTTTGGTTGGGTTTGAGTGCGGTAGGTGGAGTTTTGTTTTTAAGGGAACCTCTTGCAATTCCGAAAATAATCGATTTACCTTTCGATTTACCTTTTATAAATGTTTATCCATTGGGTATACTTTTTTTAGTGGCAACTTGTAGTTATTTTTTAGCAAGCTTATTACTCAAACGCAAAAGAATCCGAATCGGTTCCGAATCATTGTTTTTACCTTCTCCTACTACTGCATTTGCACAAATTTTAATTTCTTCTATTGATTGGAGTTTTGCTGCGGCAATACTTTATGTTTTATTACCGTCTTCTCCTGTTTCATTTCTAGATTTTTGCAGTATTTATTTACTCGGTCAAATTGCCGGATTAGTAAGTAATATACCCGGAGGGTTAGGTGTATTTGAAACGATTTTATTGTTAATGCTGTCACCAACAATCCCTACTACTAAAATATTTGCAGCACTTCTGCTTTATCGACTCATCTACTTTTTTATACCTTTGTTGATTTCAATATTATTACTGGCTTTGTATGAAATTAGACAGCGAAATCCCGATAATAACTTTCAATCAACCCGCGTCCGTAAGAATCGAAGATAATTAGTGTTCCACCACGTTAAATATGAGGGGCTGTAATGCGAGCATCTTGCTCGCTTTATATACTAAGCGAGCAAGATGTAAGCCCTAGCCTTCGGCAACCCCTTCGGGGAACGGGCACGCTGCGCGTTAGCGAAGCTTCGCCTTAGCGATACGCACTACCTAATTTTTTTTACCCCTTAAAATTAATGTGGTAGACCACTACTAGTGCATTTCATTAATTTTGACCCTTTCGCTCTTGCCCATATCCCCGACTTCTTGGAGAAGTCGGGGATATGATAGTCTCCCAGAACTTATGAAACGAACCACTAGGCTGGTCGCAATCAACAAAGCAAAGCTGGGTCAGCATTCTGTATGAGTCAGGTGTTTAGTTTTACTGGTGTATTGCTTGCGGTTGCACCTGCTGCTATTTTTGTAACAATAATCGATGGGTTTACAGTTGAGGAAAGGGTGTTTGAAGGGGAAAGAGGTTCTTTTTACAGAATTTGACATCTAATGTCATTTATTGCTATGATTAATCCATAGTCATAATGACTCCGGCTTAATTCAAGTATAATTATAATAGTGTTAAAGTTTGGTGAGAGGTTTATTTAGTCAGAAATTTACAATCGGGCGATACTCAAGCTCAGGAGTGGTTGCCGCCCTAAGCGTGAATAATTATTGAAACTAATTTCTAATAGGTGAGTTAACTTATGGTCAAGATAGTTGGTATTGCAGGTAGCTTAAGACCCGATTCTAGTAGCCAAATGGCTTTAGAATTAGCAGTGCAAAGAGTGCAGGCATTAGGTGCAGAAGTGGAAATTATAGATTTAAGGCTTCTGAAGTTACCGTTTTGCGATGGGGGAGACGATTATCCAGATTACCCTGACGTGAAGCGGATGCAGGATGCTGTTAAGAATGCTGACGGTTTAATATTGGCAACACCGGAATATCACGGTAGTGTCAGTGGTGTGTTGAAGAATGCGCTAGATTTGATGAGTTTTGACCAATTGTCAGGAAAAGTCACGGGATTAATTAGCGTTTTGGGCGGACAGTCAAACAGTAATGCTCTGAATGATTTGAGAGTAATTCTCAGATGGGTTCACGGATGGGTAATACCCGAACAAATAGCTATCGGGCAATCTTGGAAAGCCTTCAATCCTGAAGGGAAATTATTAGATGAAAAACTCTCGCAACGATTTGACGAATTTGCTCAAAGTTTAGTTGACAATACTCGTAAGCTGCGAGGAGTTGATTAAAGATTGAGAAGAGTTACGTTCTAAAACCAGCAGCACAACCGTAACAATGACGCTTCAGGAAGATTTTTCTGAAGCGTTCCGATTTTAATACTACTCGGATAAGGGAAAATGAGAGACCCGGTTTCTAGCCCCTCGACTATCCTTAACCGACAAGTATTGGTTCCGATTTGAAGAACGTAAATATTTAATTGCTTGCAATAATTCTTCGCGGGTATAAGGTTTTGTAATATATACATCTGCACCTTGTCGTATCCCCCACAATTGGTCAATTTCGGAATTTTTAGAGCTACAAATTACAATTGCTAGATTTTTAGTAACAGGATTTCGTCGTAGCAATCTGCACAATTCAAAACCACTCATCTCTGGCATGACAACATCGGTGATAATTACATCTGGTTTCTGAACCAAAGCAACTTGTAATCCTTCTTTAGCACTGGTTGCTTTCATAATGTTGAAACCAGTATCTGCAAGATAGTGACTCATCAATTCTAATTCACTAGGGGAATCTTCGATAATCAAAAGCGTTGACTTTAAATTAATCTTCAAGGTTTACTCCTCAATCAATCAACTTATACGACCAAGTTCTTGAAATACTATTTTAAATAAATCAAATTGAGTAAAAGGCTTGGTTAAGTATCCAGATGCTTTCACCATTTTAGCTCGTGCTTTGTCAATAAATCCGGTTCTCGCTGTCACCATAATTACAGGAGTTTTACAAAAATTTCGATGTTTACGTAATAACGAGCAAAATTCGTAGCCATCCAAATTAGGCATAGAAATATCGAGTAAAATGATGTCGGGTTTGGTATGGATAATTTGCGTTAATGCCTTCAGGGAATCATTAACTTCGATAACGTCAAAGTATTGTTCATCTAAAAATCCTCTAATTGCTCTCAAAATTGCTGGACTATCATCAATACACATGACTTTATAAATTTTAGTTTCCTCTTCCCGCTTACCAAGTTTAGTATTTTTCTCCGGCAAATTTTCGACGTATTTATCAATATTTTGTTGGGCAGCCTTATTTTCTGATTGAGGTATGTATCCTCTATCCAGACTAACTAATTGTTGAACTTCTACAAATAATGAATTATCAGCGATGTCCACTGGGTAAGTAAAATTATGTAGCTTTAGAGAATGCACCTGGCAGCGTCGAACTATTTGAAAAATATCTGTATGGCAAAATTTTGGTAAAACATCCAAAAAACTGTTAGGTGTATATTCGCAAATTCCGTTCTGAAATTTCAGAAATGAATCTATCACTTCGATTGCAATTTCTTCAATTAGTTTAGCAGCTTGCAAGGAATTTAAGTATTGTTGATTAACTAGCCAGCATATAGCTAAATAATTTGATTTACCTGGAATTTCTTTATCGATATCGCTATTAAAAATTAATTTTAATAATCTATAAGCCTCATGACCATAGTTAATAAAGTCGGGTCTTATTTCCAAAAATTTATTATAAAATATATTCCACATATCATTTGATTGGCAAGCATAAATCAACTGACCTTTTTGAAAAAATATTGACCAATGTTGCGAAGCGCTAAATATCCGTAAGCACCCATCAAGATAATCTTGAGCGACATCTTGTAATAGTAATAAATGGTCAATTGGCTGAATAAATTTATACCTACTGACATTAATCGTATTCATGTAATTATGATTTCAAAAAAATGTATTCAAAATTGCAAAAAAATCGAGTAATTTATTACCTGTCAATCCGTCAATGTAATTAAGGTAGGACTTACGCAGAAAAATTCTGTCATGCTGTAGCTTGCCTCCCCGTTGGCGTAGCCGTCCCGAAGGGGCTAGGGCTACGGAACGAAGTGAAATGAAGCATCTCGGAGATTCTAAGCGCTGTCTTACGCGTAAGACAGCGCGTGTGCGTTGGCGTAGCCGCCCTTTCAGGGCTAGCACTTAGCGGCTTCCCGTTCACGTTCGCGTAGCGTGTCCCCTTGGGACTCAGTGTGCCCGTAAGGGCTTAGGGTAGCGCTGATGCCTACACTTCGCTTACGCGGAGCCTGCCCTCGAACGAAGTGAAGCGTTCAGAATGACGTAATATCATGGCTGCTGCGTAAGTCCTATAAGGGTTAACGGTTCTTTAACGAGTAGAGATATAATACGATACGCAATTGCGAATTAATAGGCATAAAAGTAAGTTGTTATGGTAGGAAAAGTCATGAGATTAGTTTTATGCTAAAAGTTTAAAGCCTTAATCTCGAACTTGGGAAAAGTAGGAAAAGTCGGTTCTGTCGGTATTTAGATATCCTGGATGAATTTTGAGAACGGTTGCTTGGGGCTGGTTGACTGACAAAACTTCGCTCAACATAACAAGTAATGGTGCGATTCGTTCCTGAGCGAACTTAAAAATAACTCAGGGT
>CAXTCQ010000327.1:0-9088 GCA_964242965.1 uncultured Calothrix sp.
CCCTACTCCCTATTCCCCTCCCCCCATGAAACCATTTGCTTACCTACGTGCGACCGAACCCAGCACAGCCATCCAAGCAGCTACCAGCAACCAAACAAAATTTATCGCCGGCGGTACGAATCTCCTTGATTTGATGAAAGAAGGCGTAGAACAGCCAGACTGCCTAGTTGATATTACTAGGATAAATTTGTCACAAATTCAACCCATATCTAACGGTGTTCGCATCGGGGCACTGGCAAAAAATAGCGATACCGCCAACCATCCTTTGATACGTACCCGCTATCCATTACTGTCACAAGCTTTACTCGCTGGGGCATCGCCGCAACTGCGAAACATGGCATCGGTTGGCGGCAATTTGATGCAAAGAACCCGCTGTTACTACTTTTACGATAAGTCTGCGCCATGCAACAAGCGTCAACCAGGTTCCGGGTGTGCTGCAATTGAAGGGTACAATCGCATCCATGCGATTTTAGGTACAAGTGACCAATGTATCGCCACTCATCCCTCAGATATGTGTGTGGCATTGGCAGCACTCGATGCTGTGGTACAGGTATCAGGACCAAAAGGCGATCGCGCTATTCAATTTTCGGAATTTCATCGCTTACCTGGCGACACGCCACAAATCGATACAGTACTCCAACAGGGTGAGTTGATTGTGGCGGTTGATTTGCCCAATTCACCGTTTGCGGAACGTTCGCATTACCTCAAAGTTCGAGACAGAGCATCCTATGCCTTTGCTTTGGTTTCGGTTGCCTCTGCCCTCGATATCAATAACGGTACGATTCTCCAGGCGCGAATGGCGTTGGGAGGGGTGGCACATAAACCTTGGCGGTCAGTGGAAGCGGAGAAAATTCTTGTCGGTGCGAAACCGAACGAGCAAACCTTTCGGGCCGCCGCAGATGCAACTTTAAAGGAGGCAAAAGGTTATAAATACAATGCTTTCAAAGTGGAAATGGCTAAACGGGCAATAGTGCGATCGCTAACTATAGCAACAGAGGGGACAGCAGTATGACACAAGCAGATAAGGCAATCAATGCAGTTACGGGCAAGCCGATGGATCGGGTCGATGGTCGCCTGAAAGTGACGGGGACGGCTCAATTCTCGGCTGAATATCCGCAAAAGAATCTCGCCTATGCAGTCCTAATTGGCAGTAAAATTGCCAGTGGCTCAATTAAGAATATTGATACAAGTGTGGCAGAAAAAGCACCAGGAGTTCTCGCTATTCTCACCCACGCCAACGCACCCAAGCTCAATGCCATGCCGGGTTTTATGGCAGGAGGAGGAGCAGCAGAGAACCGCACACCTTTAAGCGATAGTAATATTTATCACGCTGGTCAATATATTGGTGTGGTAGTTGCTGATACCTTTGAACGCGCCACCCATGCAGCCGAATTAATTCGGGTTGCTTACGCCCAACAACCGCCTCGAATCGACATGGAGCGTCTGCGAAACCAGGCAGTCGTACCCAAGGGCAAAATACAACAAAAACCAGCAGATACGCTGCGCGGTAATTTCGAGCAAGGTTTGGCACAAGCGAAGGTGCGCGTTGAAGAAACTTACACCACACCTAGCGAACACCATAACCCGATGGAGCCGCACGCCACAACCGCTGTTTGGGAAAGCGATCGCCTTACCGTTTATGATGCCACGCAGAACAACTTCGGCACGCGCAAAACTCTAGCGGCAGCTTTTGGAATCCCTGAAGAAAACGTTCGCGTTGTTTGCAAATTCATCGGCGGTGCATTTGGCTGTAAAGGGGCGATGTGGTCGCACGTCCCCTTAGCAGCCCTAGCTGCTCGTTACGTGCGTCGTCCGGTAAAGTTAGTTTTGACGCGCCCGGAGATGTTTACAGGCACAGGGTATCGAGCGCAAACCGAGCAACAAGTTATACTGGCTGCTGATGCGGACGGTAAGTTGACTGCTCTAGCTCATAAGGGTATTTCCCACACTTGCTCTGAATCCGTTGGCGAATTTGTCGAACCGTTCACAAAGGCTACTCACATGATGTACGCTTGCCCAAACGTGGAAATTTCACAACGGGTAGTTCGGTTAAGCAAGGGTCAACCAACGTTTATGCGTGCTCCAGGCGAAGCTCCTGGAACTTACGCAATCGAATCTGCCCTTGACGAACTTGCTTATAAGTTAAAGTTAGATCCGATTGAGTTGCGCTTGCGTAACCATGCAGACATCGACCCAGATAAAAATTTGCCGTGGTCGAGTAAGTCACTCAAGGAATGTTATCAACTTGGTGCTTCTAAATTTGGCTGGTCGCGGCGAAACCCCGAACCGCGTTCAATGCGCGACGGTAGGTATCTTGTGGGTATGGGAATGGCTAGCGCTACGTACCCCGTAGTTCACTTTCCTGCCACTGCCGTAGCCAAAATTATGCAAGATGGTAGCGTTATTGTCCAAAGCGGTACGCACGAGATGGGTACGGGGACGGCGACAGCCTTAGCACCAGTAATTGCCGATGTGTTAGGAGTTGCCATTGAACGGGTGCGATTTGAGCTTGGTGACACAGAGTTGCCGCGTGCGCCTGTTTCCGGTGGTTCGGCGACAATATCTTCAGTCGGGACTGCGGTTGCGGGAGCAACGCAAGCAGCCCGTGCGAAAGTATTAGAAATAGCCCGCGCCGATAGGAAATCTCCGCTGTATAATATTCCCGATACAGAAGTTACTTTTGAAAACGGGCAGCTATTTCTCAAAAGCGATAAAGCCAAAAGTGAAACTTACGAGGCTATCCTCAAACGCAATAATTTGAAGTTGGTAGAAGCAAGCTTTGATGCTAAGTTCGGCGAAGCAAATAAAAAGTACTCAATGCATTCGTTTGGCGCACAATTTGCCGAGGTGCGTGTCGATCCCGATTTTGGTCAAGTTCGTGTAACCCGGTTTGTTGGGGCTTTTGGTGCGGGACGAATAATGAATATGAAAACCGCAAATTCCCAATTAATTGGTGGGATAACGATGGGTATCGGCATGGCGTTATTGGAAGAAACTGTTACTGACTACCGCTATGGGCGTATTGTCAACCCCAATTTGGGTGAGTACCACGTACCTGTTAATGCTGATATCCCAGCGATTGAAGCATATTTTGTTGAAGAAAATGACCCATATGTTAATCCAATTGGTGCGAAAGGAATTGGCGAAATTGGGATTACAGGTGTAGCTGCTGCTGTTGCAAATGCAATTTATCATGCCACTGGTAAGCGCATCCGCGATTTGCCAATTACACCTGATAAGTTGCTATAAATCGACTTTTTGTGTTGCTGCAACGTATAAATTTGCCTCACGCGGAGGCGCAAAGACGCAGAGAGTTGGAGCTTAAAATTCGTAAAAGCAATCCTATGAACGCAAATCAAGATACAACAAATAAAGCCACTGGCAAGCCGATGAACCGGGTTGACGGACGCTTGAAGGTAACGGGTGCAGCACGGTATGCAATTGAGTTTCCCCAGGAAAATATTGCTCATGCTGTGATAATTCAAAGCGCGATCGCTCGCGGACGCATCACAAATATCGATAACTATGCGAAAAGCTGGCGCAAGGCTGAAACTAATACTGTTGAGTTTGCCGACTATCCTTCTCGATCTTGACACCATTCTAGTAGCATTAGAAAAGCAGTTGAATTTATCGTTCTGAGCAGGATTGTTACAAAACTTTACGAGTCGTGATAACTTTTGCGCGTATCTCGCCTTTACCCCAATGAATGACACAATTAAAACATACAACTCGATGTCTGAACTTTATACTTCCTTTGGCGGCAAGCTAGAGCAAGATGTTGATTTTACGATTCATCGGAATGAGGAGCTTTTTCCAGATTTTCCAATTAAGTCTCCACTGTTTCGGACAAGCTTCTACTCAGTTTTAATTCTGCGCGAAGGGCGAGGTCGCTACCTCGTTGACGACCAATCCTATGTGACTCGAGGCAACATCATTTATTTTACGAATCCGGGTCATGTGAAGGGATTCGAGGTTAATGAAACATTAAAAGGTTATATCATCACCTTCTCAGAATCATTCTTGAAGCAATATGTTCATGAGAATATTTTGGATGAATTTCCATTTCTGATCGCTGAAGTTGTGCCACCGAGCTATCCCGATCGCGAAATTTTCCAAATCTTTGATGACTTAGGCGGTCTGTTGTTGCATGAATATCAGTCGGATTCTGCTTATAAGCATAAAGTGATTGGATGTTTAATGGTAATCTTGCTACTCAAAATCAAAGAGCGATTTTGGAAGGCTTACGATCCACTGACTGAAGCTTCAACCAGCTCTAACATCACACTGACATTTAAGCGCAATCTTGAAGCGCACTTTCGCGATCTACTTACTGGCAAATGCGATCGCATAAACCAAGTGCAGGACTATGCCCAGGCACAGTATTTACATCCCAACTATTTCAGCACCGTAATCAAATACAAAACGGGAAAATCAGTTAATAGTTGGATTGCAGAGAAGACGATCGCGGAGGCAAAGGCAATGCTGGCGCGATCGTCGGAATCAGTACAGGAAATTGCTGCTCGCTTAGGATTTAAGGACGCAGGACACTTCTCCCGTTTCTTCAAAAAACACACTGAACTGTCGCCTTTGAGCTTTCGGCAAAGCTTATCGGACTAATTGTTTTCAATCATGACCATTGAGGCAGGACTATGCCAAAACGGGTTTATTTGTAACTTGAACCACTTCTTGTCAATATTTGACATTAAAGCTGCAAGAGAATCAGCACGTATAATTATATCTTCTTGGTTTTGCAATAATTGATTTGACATATTAATCATTTGATGATAAATTATTCGCGTTAATAATCCGCGAATTAAAGAATAAATTATACCTCAGGCTTTTTCAACAGCTATATTCTCAACGTTATTGGATTTAAAAGTAGTTAAAATTAATACTTTCATTGCCTTGTAGTAAGTTTAATAGCCCGCATCGACTCTACCAGGGGGGTAGTTGTCCAAGTACCAGTAATAGCTCTCGCTGGCTACCTACCCTACTGCACGTCCGGTTCTTCAGGGGCGGGGTTACAGCAATATTAATCCTGCTACCCGACCACAGTCCTACCATTGACTTTTCTCAAACTTAGAAATGAGCAAGCCTGTCGAGAAAATATCCATGTCCTTTGTCGGTTGAGTTTGGTTTAATTGAAATTAAGGAAACGTCGTGGAAGCGATCGCTAGAAAGTATCTGTTGAACGTCGTGTCTTCTGGATCGATCGCCACTGATTTTTGGGGTGGTACGTAGGTCGTGTGGGTGTTCCCAATCAGATTGGGGACGAAATTGCATCTTTGCTGTCTGAAGACAACAAATAGGTGAACACCAAAAGAATTGAAGTTTCGGGTGGTCAGTCGGTTTAATTCAAACTTATTTTAATAACAGGAAAAATTTAGAGGATTACCATGAAAATTACAGGAAACACCATTCTAATCACTGGCGGCGGATCGGGGATTGGTCGCGGACTCGGTGAGTCCTTTCACAAAAAAGGTAGTCAGGTCATCATCTCTGGTCGGCGACAACAGGCGTTAGATGAGGTGACATCTGCCAATCCCGGCATGAAATCCCTGCTACTGGATATCAATGACCGAGACGGTCTTCGTTCGTTTAGTCAGCAAGTCGCTCAAGACTACCCAGGGCTGAATGTTTTGATCAATAATGCTGGGATCTCGAAACTAGAAGACCTCAAATCGCCGCCAGATTACCTAGAGGATGCCGAGGCAATCGTGACCACCAACCTCCTTGGACCCATTCGCCTAACAGCGGCACTCCTGCCACTGCTGCAAAACCAGCCGCACTCTACCATTGTAACGGTTTCGTCTGGGCTGGCTTTTGTCCCGAACGCAGCGACCCCAACCTACAGCGCGACTAAGGCAGCGATTCATTCATACTCGGTATCACTACGCCACCAGCTCAAAGGCACCACAACCGAGGTGATCGAGATTATTCCACCTTATGTCCAGACGCAACTCATCGGTGAACATCAAATGACCGATCCTCGTGCCATGCCCCTCGACGAGTTTATTACCGAGGTGATGGATATACTCGCCAACCACCCAACTGTAGAAGAGGTCGTAGTAGAGCGATGCAAGCCTCTACGCTTCGCTGCCGAGAATGGGAATGCTGACACAATGTTTCAGACTCGTAACCCGTAGGTGTAGCAACCTGCGATCGAGGCATTTGATTCAACTATCAACATTAGAGAGTAGGAAATGAATATTAAGCGATTAGCGCGAAGCGCAGCTCCGCCGGAACCGCCCCGTCGGTTGCCTCCATTTATTCTCTTTGCTGCATTTCTGAGTACGTTTTATATCGGACTCATTGGGCCAATCTTGCCCGCTTTAGTCGAGCAATATGGTGGAAATGCCTTCATCATCGGGTTGATGTTTTCGAGCTATTCTTTCGCACAATTCCTCAGCGCGCCCAGTCTAGGAGCAATCAGCGATCGCTATGGGCGACGAGTGGTGATGCTGGTGAGTTTGTGTGGCGCAGTCCTCGGCTTTTCGATGTTTGCAGTCGGTGGGGCGCTGTGGGTACTGTTTGTTGGCTGGATGATCGTCGGCGTGTCTGACTGTTGGATTGGCACCGCTTTTTCCTATGTGGCAGATACAACAAAACCTAGCGATCGCACTCGCTACTTTGCTTTTCTTACTGCTGCCATTGCTTCAGGGTTTATTGTTGGACCCGCCACGAGTGGGTTTGTCTCGCGAATTAGCCCGGTTGCGCCGCTCTATGTGCTGATCGGGCTGCTTGCTTTTGCTGCCATCTGGGGCTATTTCTCGATGCCGGAAAGCTTGCCACCTGCCCAACGATTGACCGTACTTCCGCTCAGTCACCTGAATCCACTGACTCAGGCGCGTGACATCTTGCAATTTCCGCAACTCCGACTGTTGCTTTTGAGTTATCTGCTGTTCTGGACGATTGTGATTCTACCTTCGTCTAGCTTGCCGAGCTTGCTTTCCGATCGCCTCAATTGGACTCCAGAGCAGATTTCTCCTTTATTGATTACCTTCGGGATTATTGTTGTCTTAGTTCAGCTTGTCGTCTTACCGCTGTTGCTTCGACGTTTTCAAGAGATTCGTTTGGCAATTGTGGGTGGATTGATCGCAGGATTTGGATTCTTTCTGATCGGTTTATTTCCATTTACAGGCGCTTTGCCACTGGTTTACGGAGGAATGGTGGTCTATAGCCTGGGACAACCGCTTGTGCAGACCTGTCTCACCGGAGCGATGTCAAAAAGCATGAGCGCGGATCTCCAAGGGCGGGTTCAAGGCAGTATTGCTGCGGTCATGGCGCTCGCGCAAGTGATTGGGCCTCTGTGGGCAGGTTGGCTATATCAAGCTGTGAGTCAATCCGCTCCCTATTGGGCGGCTACCGTTCAAGCGTTCGCTGCTGTCGCGATCGTGCTCATCGCAATTCCAAAACTCAAGCGTTTGAATCAGAAAAATCGTGCAATGGATGATGAATTGAATCAATCTCACTAGATACCCTCGTTAATCAAAGGAGCAAGACCATGAAATACCGCAAACTTGGAACAACAGACGCGCAAGTCTCAGCATTGGGATTGGGCTGCATGGGAATGTCCGACTTCTATGGTGATCGACAAAACGATGATGCTGAAAGTATCGCAACGATTCGAGCCGCGATCGACCTTGGCATTAACTTGCTCGACACAGGCGACTTTTACGGCATGGGTCACAATGAATTGCTGATTCGAGAAGCACTCAAAGGGGTTCCCCGTGACAAAGTATTTATTGCCGTGAAGTTCGGAGCACTGCGCGACCACAAAGGCAATTTTAACGGTGAAGATAGCCGTCCGGTTGCCGTGCAGAACTTTCTAGCTTATAGCTTGCAACGTTTAGGGGTGGACTACATCGATCTGTACTATCCAGCGAGAATCGATCCGCATGTACCGATCGAGGACACGGTTGGCGCGATCGCAGACCTGATTACTGACGGCAAAGTGCGCTATGCCGGACTCTCAGAAGCGGGTGCTACAACCCTGCGCCGAGCAGTTCAGGTGCATCCTATTGCCATGCTGCAAACAGAATACAGTCTATGGACGCGAGAACCTGAAACCGATCTGTTGCCCGTCTGTCGAGAATTGGGAACGAGTTTAGTTGCTTACTCACCACTGGGACGAGGATTCTTAACGGGAGCCTTTCAATCTCCCGATAACTTCCCACCAGGAGATTGGCGGCGGCACAGTCCCCGTTTTCAAGGGGAGAATTTTTATCGCAACTTAGAACTAGTCGAAAAAATCAAGGCAATCGCTGCTCAAAAGCAATGTACGCCTGCCCAACTTGCACTTGCTTGGTTGCTGGCAAAAGGCGAGGACATCATCCCCATTCCCGGAATGAAACGTCAAATACGGCTGCACGAAAATATGGGTGCGGTGGAAATTGCCTTGACTGCTGCTGAAGTTCAACAGATTGAAGCAATTGTACCGATCGACGCGGCTGCCGGAACTCGCTATCCTGAAGCGTTGATGCACTCCCTTAACCGTTAATATTGAATCCGAAGACAGCGCGATACTCACTCGGGAGTCGCTTACGCGATCGCAAATGATAGGGGGTATTATTTGGGGGTATCGGTCAAACGTTGCATGAAGAAACCCACACCGACAAACGTTATGGACGATTTGTCAACCGTAATCTAGGTGAATATCACGTTTCCGTTAATGCAGATATTCCGAATATTGAAGTATTATTTGTGGATGAAAAAGACCGTTACTATAGTGCTATAGTTTTACCCAAAAAATCAACTAGTAAATAAACACATTTACTAGTTATCAATCAATTATGCCTTTTTACGCAGAAACTCAAAAAAAACCTCGCCCGCGAGTTAGATGACAATGGGCTGGAAACAGCGAGATGCTAAATGTTGATTGTTCGCAAACATTCTTCCGCACCTTTTTCTAGTGGTGGAATCTGAAACTAGACATTGTTTTAGGACTTACGCAAAAACTCTCCCAAACCCAGTGAACTTTCGTGACCTTTGCGTCCTAGCCTGCGGCAAGAAGCGTTCGCCCTTCGGCCAATGCAAAGGGGCAAGCGGTAATTTTGTTTATTTTTAGTTTTTTTTTTGTAAGTGGATT
>CAXTCQ010000328.1:0-8982 GCA_964242965.1 uncultured Calothrix sp.
CAGGAAAAGGGGCTACTTCTAGTCTATACCCTAACCGCCTTGGCGGTTGCTATATGTCAAAATAATTTCAAGGTGTAAGTAAAAATTTTTACTTACACTAACTCTGTAAAATGGCAATGCCAAAAGCACAAGATTTTTTAAAAGCATTGAAATAATGACTAAGAAAATAGCATTGCTCGAACAAATAATATGAAAACAGAACCACAAATATTTTATTTACGGAACTTTTTAGAATCTTATCAATATGGCATCAATGAGCAATTTAGACATTGGCGTATTTGTTTCTTACATTGTTGGTTCTTAAAATCTAGCGAAAGTCTCAGTGGAAGGTGAACGCTATGAAGAGATGTATTTATTATTGCGGCGGTGGACTTCCTCCATTACGATCGCGCAAGTAATTTAGTATTTGATTGATTGAATTTCTGAATTCTTGTCTATCGAGCGCGGCTTGCTGACGGTCTTGGGCAGCCTCCTCTGCTAATCTGTTGATATTGCGGGTAGTTTGTTCGTTTAAATTTTGAACGGTTTCTTTGAGTTCCTGCATGTTGGCTACTAGTACATCAATATTACCGTCATGTTGCGTGATTGTTTCATCATGTTCTGCAACTTTTTCGCCAACATTGACAAATAAAGTTTCTAAACGGCTTAAGCGTTCTTCTATGGTAGATGGTTGATTTGCGGTCATTTATTTATCCTTAGTCGGCGTTTTAAACTGAGTCCACATCAATATTTAGCTCTTTCTCTACTCTTAGGCTTTTCTACATTATAGTAAAAGTGCATATAACCGGGATGCTTTGCATCTATTTTGCTTACTTTTATGTATTTTGGGGAAGATTGCCACTTCTTAACAGCCTTTAAAACTCATCAGTTCCAGCAACAATAGATTCAATAGATTCAATAGATTCAGTAAATTCTTTAAGTTCCTGCACCTGCTTTGGGTTAATCGCAGATTGATTCATATTTAATTGACCAGGGTCAGGCAGAAATTTACTAACACCTCCCTTTTTTAAGGAGTTAGAAATTATAATTTTAGATGAAGAGAGGATTGGATAGCGGTTTATTTTGCTTTTATAGTGGTCAAAAATGAAAAGTTTGTTAAGTTTCTTGATACTAAAAAAGAAGCAAATAAAAATATTTTAAATACCAAATTAAGCGGCGCTATAAATCCCTCTGTCCCCAACTTTCCAAGTCTCAGGATCTGTTAAAAGGGGTCTGTGTTCAATCGAACCCTCTATTTTTTCTTTGCCTTTACCCAGTTAGTCTAAACTCCAGTATGCTTATGTTGATTATATATACGCAAAGGGCGGGGAGACCCCGCCCCTACAACTAATCTATATATTCTTCTTAACTCTTAACTCTTAACTCCTAACTTCTAACTCCCTATTCCCTCATTTACCCAATTTCCGGTAAAATACAAATCTTATGGACTGTAGATAAGGTAAGGAGATATCAGGGTTGCCTACATTAGGGGTGAACATCGACCATATCGCCACCATTCGGCAAGCACGGCGGACGGTAGAACCCGACCCTGTGGCGGCGGCGGTTTTAGCAGAATTGGCAGGTGCAGACGGCATTACAGCACACCTGCGGGAAGATAGACGGCATATTCAAGACAGGGATGTGCAATTGTTGCGGCAAACTGTACGCACGCACTTAAATTTAGAAATGGCAGCAACCGAAGAAATGGTTGCTCTGGCACTCGATATCAAACCCGACTATGTAACATTAGTACCCGAACGCCGCGAAGAAGTCACAACCGAAGGCGGTTTAGATATTGCAGGGCAAATTGATAGAATTGAAGAGGTCGTTGGTAAATTGCAAAGCGCTGGCATTCCAGTTAGTCTATTTATCGATGCCGAACCTGCACAAATCGAGGCATCTGTCAAGGCGCAAGCACAATTTATTGAACTGCACACGGGGAAATATGCGGATGCCAAAGACGAAAATAGTCGCCAGCACGAATTGGCATTTTTAGCTAAAGGGTGCGAACAAGCGATAAAAGCCGGATTGCGAGTTAATGCGGGGCATGGACTAACTTATTGGAATGTGTATCCTTTAGCTTGTCTTCCAGGTATGGAAGAATTAAATATCGGGCATACTATCATCAGTCGGGCAGCGTTAGTTGGTATGGAACGTGCTGTCCGCGAAATGAAACAAGCGATGCGCGGTATGTTTTAGAAGTTAATTGTTAGGTCTTAGTTGTTAGCGGTTAGTTGTATGAAACTAAGAGTTTTGTTATTTAGCTTACTAACGGCTACTGACTACCGACAACTGACTACTAACCATTGTCTGTAAAGGGGATGTCACTGCGAAATCTCAAAAAAATGAGAAAAATAGGCAAAAGCTACTATGAGCGCAACAGACACAAATAACCTACCGCTTTGGGTACAAAACCGCGATACAGTCATTAAATACAGTGCAAGTGCCGATATCGAGTGGCGCACTGGTGCAGCACCCGACTATTCGCGCTCAAATGAAAATTTGGCGAACGAGAGCGTATGCAAGCACGTTGAAGGTTCTCTCGAAGCAATCGTACAAAATTTAGTACGAACCTTTGAAATGGAGGTGTCTTGTAAAAGTAATCCTCAACAGTGGTTATCAGTAGTTCAAAATAAGTTTCGCGTTTCTACTAACGGTGGTAGAGAAATCGATGCTGCTGAACTTGGAGCTAAAGGTACTTATAACGTGTTTATGGCGGATTCCGACCATTACAAAGCCTCGGAAGAATCGTTTGAAACATCGCATAAACTGTTCCATACTTGCTTTACAAATGGTTTTCCCTGGGAAATATTAGAAGTGTATTCAGCACCGCCAAATGTCACCTTTAAATGGCGGCACTGGGGACACTTTAGCGGTGCTTATAAAGACTTTGCACCTACAGGAGAGACAATCGAAATCATTGGGATGAGCGTAGCGCGAGTTACCGATGATTTGAAGATTATTTCGATGGAACATTATTTTGATAATGGCTTGTTCCTGAAAAAGTTGACAGCAGGTGGTAAAGTAGCTGATGATACAAAATCGGAAAGCGGTTGTCCGTTTAATCCCTTAGGTTTTTTAAAGCGATTCAAAAAGAGTTAATAAGTTGAGGGTACGGTGGGTGACACTGTGCCCTTTAATTATTAATTAAGTAACTATAACTATGAGACGATGACAATGAAAACATATTATTACGTTTTAGCTAGCCAACGCTTTTTACTTGAAGAAGAACCCATTGATGAAGTTCTTAAAGAACGGATTCGCTATTATCACGAACAAGAAAAAGAGATCGATTTTTGGTTAGTGAAGGAACCTGCATTTTTAGAAGCACCCCAAATGAAGGTTATTAAAGAAAAATGTCCGCATCCTGCTGCTGCGATTATTTCCACCAATCCCCAGTTTATTACTTGGTTAAAGTTACGCTTGGAATACGTAATTACTGGAGAATTTCAAGCACCCTCCGAGTCAATCCCTGATGCTATAGCAACGCTAGTGACAGTGTAGTAGGAGAAGGGGAGAAGGGGAGAAGGGAAGAAGGGAGGAAGAGGGGAAAAAATGTTCTCCGACTCTCCCCACCTCCCACCTTCCCACCTCGTACCTCCCTACTCCCTCACCAACTGGGAACAAAATCTATTTTATAGAATCTATGTAAGAGAAGCAATCTATGTATCGAACTTTTGTGCAAAGACTTCAGACTGTACCAAGGGTTTTGGCAATTGCGATCGCGTCTTTGACTTCTTTGATTGGTAGTATAAATTCTGTTACAGCCCAACAGAATACTCCTACTTGCAAACCTCCGAGTGGCAACGAATATCTTCTATTGATAATTAGCCCTTCGACTGATAATCAAAATCAATTGCGTCGCGTTTTACCTTCAAGTACAACCACTACGGTTTGTAGATATCTCAATGATACGGTAACGCGCATCGGTGGGTTTGCCAAGATTGAAGATGCGAATCGCTGGGCGAGATTTGTACGTGATTCTGCGGGGCTTTCTGCTATTATTACGACTCGACCTAATATAGGAACCGCATCCAAACAACCAGCACCAGCACCAGAACCAGCACCCCGACAAGCTACTTATCGACCTCAGCAATTAGGTTCGGGTTACGTAGTTTTAGTCGATTATTTTAACAATCCCGATATTGCAAAACAGGTGCAGCAAATCGTCGGAGGTGATATTGGCTTTGTTTCCTACGCACAACGTCCATACTTGCTGGCTGTTTATACAACTAATTCTAGAGAAGCACAAAATACATTGCAATCGTTAAGCGATCGCGGTTTTTTTGCAATGGTTGTTGATAGTCGCAGGGTTATGTTGTTGCGTCAAGTTGTCAAGTTGCAATAAGGTTAGAAGAAAATCGCGTTTTAGGTGGTAATTTATGTACGGGCGGGTTCACCAATATCAGATTATAAAATTAGTAATCTGTAGTAAACCCGCTCCTACTAACTCCTAACTTTCACTCTCCTCATAGGGACCGAGAAATCTCTCTCCGTTAAAATGAATCATGTGTTCGGGTTGGTCAGCAACCCAAACTTCTGTTTCCCAAGAAATTTCTGCAAGGTAACGAGTCATTTCTTTACGACTTGGAAATGCAGTTACAAATACTAAATCTTTGCTTCTAGCTTGAAAAAGTTGTTTTAACTCGTTGCGACGTTTCAGGTTTACTGCACCGTGACTGGTTACAGCTTCTATCAAAACTAGCCAGTTTTTGCGTTCGTAGTAAATTATAATGTCGGGCATTTTGCCATGAGGGTCTAATTCAATACCCATATCTCTCAGCTTTTGAGTTTCATTAATAATAAACTTTTCGTAAGCATCACCAACATAAAGGACAATTCCCCCAGGTGTAAATCTAGGACAGAAGTTTTCGATAATATTTTTAATTAAATCATTTTGTCCGCCAGATGAAAGCTGAATTGCTCGACCATCGGGTAAACTAATCGGAATTAAAGGTAAATTTCGCTTTTTAACTTGCAGCAAATTAATAATTGAAGCTTTGTACTTTTGCAGAAAGTTTTCCCATTCATTAGAACCGTAAGCGCGTAAAAGCTCCAACGTTTGTTGCTGCAATTGATAGCACCATTTAGGACTATTAATAGGTCGGTCTGGTTTATCTGGATTTTCGACAATTAACCCTATTTGTACAAATTGATGCATTGTTTGCCGTCTGACAGTTTCGCGTGTATTTGGGGCATATTGCTTGCCATAAAAACTCCGGAACCAATCCATCATTTCAGTTATTCCGCGTCTTGGTGCTGTAGCTTGATTCCAAGAAGTGTCGGGTTGGATATCAGCTAATGCTAATAAACAAAGTGCCGAACGTTCATTTTGTTGTTCTCTCGGTGCAGAGATTTCTTTGAGAATTACAAGTGCTTCTTGAATTTTTTTACTAGCTGCGATCGCGTTTTTTACTTCAGTCATGATTGGCAGAATCCGATTAATCAATGAATCGAGTTGGTCTTGGTTAAAAAGAGAATCACCAAGCTCACACCCTAGTTGAATTAAATCTTTTCGGTCGGGGTATTTAATCTTACGTAAATCTGTAGCATTAACCTGTGTATGTCCGCTAAACTGCCGAAAATAACTATCTAGTAAAGTCGAATTTAAAAAAGCTGTCAAACCTCTTGCTAGGTCAGGATTGATGCCCTCACCTCGAGCATGATAATAGTTAAGATGATTCTCTATGCCAAATGACGTATTTAAAGGAGGACATACAGCAGCAACTATCCGACGTTTTTCTTCCTTAGCAGAGAAACGTTTTACTAAGATATACCAGCCCGATTTAATTAACCATTTAGTAGTCTCGTTATTCCGCTCAATAGCAATAGGTTTGCGGGGTTTAATTGGTGGAAATATAAATTTTCCTGCTTTGATAGCTTCTGGATAAACTAATGGAACATTTTCTTTATCAATACAGTTACTTAAAGCTGATTTAAGACGAAAATCTACAACTGCACCAGTCGATACTTCTAAACCAAGGTCATTTAATGTACAGCGAAATGCCTCTATTTGCATTCTCAGAGAATCATCAAGACTATTTGTAACAATATGAATAAACTGCTCGGAATCGTTAACTCTAATTACTTCGTTATACGGTACAAATCTAACTTCGGAAAAATTGTCTAAAATCTCTTCATGATTACTAATTTGTACATATTCATTTTGAAAGTTTTTAGTAGCAGAAAAAATAATATTTTCTTGCAGTACCTCATCATCTGAAAAAACTGACGAACGACTTTCAAAAATATGAATTTTATTTAATACCATTTCTTTTAATAATGCTTGGCGGAAAGGTCGAAAATAAGTACCATTACAGAAACTTCGAGGAGTAATTGCTGCTATTTCTCCACCATTCGCAAGCTGTAACATTGCAAGCCAAATAAATGCGCTGTATAAATTAACCGTTTCGATTCCGATTCTTGAGAGTTTTTGTCTTTCGGCTGATAAACAGTTAATTTTCTTATAGGGTGGATTTATAATTGCATGGGTAAATTTTGGACGAGACGCAGCGAAAAGTGGCAGATTAATTTCAGTTGCAGTTTCGATAAAACTTTCTTGATGCAGGTAATAACTTGCTTTAATTCCTTTTTTCGATAAAGCTTTACAACATTCAGAAAGGCATTTTTGTAGAGGTAATAAAAAGCTAGATTCTATCTCATAGGCAGCGATAGAAACACTCTCTACTCTACTGGAATCAGCTAATAGTTGCTCGACAAAAGCGGCTGTTAATGTTCCGATTCCGGCTCCAGGGTCTAAAAGACTAACGTGACCTGATATATTATTGAATTGTCCTGCAATTAAACGTGCAATTGGAGCAGGAGTTAAAAACTGACCTAGTTTGCTGCGTTGCTTCAAGTTGAGTTTTGAGGAGAAATAAATTCTATTAATGTCAGTAGAGTCTGTAAGGAATGTAGTCATATCAATATGATATTTAACGGCATATAAATATGATTATTGCTTCAATTGCTTATATGGAGTGAGTTAAAGCATTAGTTTTGGTGCGTTACGCGCTTGCACGCTCCGCACCCTACGAATGTAATGTAGAAATGATTTGAGTGAGTAATAAAACCTTAATAAGCTGAAGATGCTAATAACGAAATAGTGACACCTAATACCGAACCAGCTATGACTTGAAAAGGTGTATGTCCAAGTAATTCCTTCAATTTATCTTGGGGAAACTCAGGATGTTCGCGGAATAATTCATCTATCATCTGGTTGAGAATGCGTGCTTGCTTGCCAGCTGCTTGACGAACTCCAGCAGCATCATACATGACAATGATGGCAAAAACCGTTGCTAGGGCAAATTCAGAACTTTGCCAACCAATAGATTGTCCAATTCCAGCTGCTAATGCTGTAACCAACGCGGAATGTGCGCTTGGCATTCCTCCAGTTGTGACTAAAACTTGTATATTTAGCTTGCGATTTTTGATAATTTCGATCGCCAGCTTTAAAACTTGAGCGATGAGACAAGCTATTAGGGCAACCAGCAGCACCCGGTTGTTTAAGATGTCGCCTATGTCCTGCATGGTATTTTTGATAAGTGAATAAATATTAGTAGCCGTGGTTGTATGAATATATTACTCTATGCAACCGAATCAAAAAACAATGAAGGATGAAAGCAGAAGTTTTGAGGATGAAGAAATATCAGTTTAAAAAGCTTATCCAAGCAAAAAACCGAATTACATTTCATCAAAACTGATTTATGGAATTATTTTGACTTCATCCTTTATCCTTCATCGTACAATCAGTGGTTGCGATTGGTTATAAAGTGCGCGATCGCAATTAATGGTTGAGCTTTTTCACCGAAGGGGGCGATTTCCGTACATGCTGCTGCAACTAAGTAGTCAGCTTTTTTACGCGACTCTTCCAATCCCCATAAGCTCGGATAGGTGATTTTATTAGCTTTCAAGTCTTTGCCTGCGGTTTTACCGAGTTGCTCCTGTGTAGCAGTTATATCGAGGATGTCATCAATAATTTGAAATGCCAGCCCAATATTTTGTGAATACCGCGACAATCGCTGTACATCCTCAGATGATGCACCTGCTAAAATACCACCGCAAACTACGCAAGCTTCTAAAAGTGCTGCTGTTTTATGGTTATGGATGAAATTGAGCGTTTCCAGAGAAATATCGCTCTTGCCTTCCGATTCCAAATCAACAACCTGACCGCCAACTAACCCGGACGCACCTACCGCACGTCCGATTCGAGCGATAACTTGCAAAATGCGTTCGGGGGGAACGTTTTCGGTGTTTTCAACCACATATTCAAATGCGTAAGCTAGCAAGCCATCACCAGCCAAAATAGCTATATCATCGCCATAAACCTTGTGATTGGTTAATTTGCCGCGTCGATAATCGTCATTATCCATCGCCGGAAGGTCATCGTGAATCAGCGACATTGTGTGAACCATTTCCATAGCGCAAGCCGTTGGCATCGCCATTTCGATTGTTCCGCCAATCATTTCACAGGTAGCAATGCACAGCATCGGGCGCAAACGCTTGCCCCCAGCTAGCAGCGAATAGCGCATTGATTCATAAATTTTGTCTGGATATTGCATGGGGATAGCTTTATCCAAAGCCGCTTCGCAAAGCTGCTTTCGCGCCTTTAAATACGCCACAAGGTCAAATTTGGCTTCGGTTTGAGTCGTTTGAATATTATCCGCTGCTACCATGCTGAATTTCCTTGAGTTTCTGTCATCTAGGTTACAATTTTAAGGGAATTTGGAGAAGAGAGTTGAAAGTTAGGAGTTAGGAGTTAAGAGTTAAGAGTTAAGAGTTGGGAGTTGGGAGTTGGGAGTTGGGAGTTAGGAATTGGGAGTTAGGAATTTGAAATTGGAAGGAACGGAGTTGAGAGTTAGAAGACTTGGAACCACTTGCAAATAAACGCAAGAATTCAGAATAAAAAAATTTACAAATCATTGCCAAACCCAAGCAACTCCTGACTCCTGACTCCTAACTCCTAACTCCTAACTCCTAACTCCTAACTCCTAACTCCTAACT
>CAXTCQ010000329.1:0-8967 GCA_964242965.1 uncultured Calothrix sp.
GCATACCACAAAACCTGTCTCACCTAGCAAAGTTACTGTGGCGGACTACTAGTACCTCACCACATTAATTTTGAGGGCTAAGAAAATGAACCACAAAGTACACAAAGGACACAAAGAAAGAAATTTTAAGTTCGTTCACCCCTCATATTTAATGTGGCGAACCAAAGCGTGGTCTGTGTAATTAATTTTGCTGGATGTAGAGACGCTTGGGTATCGCGTCTCGAATGAAGAACTGTGGAAGTATGTTTTAGTATTTTGCACTACGAACGAGAAAATTATCTCAAGCAACCATAGAAAAAAATGGAGCGAATAAAGTGCAAATTACCAAGCGCAATGTTGATTTGAGAGTGGATGATAGTTTGATGCGCGTCTACGTAGCGACTCCTAAGCCAGCAGGACACTACCCAGGTATTTTATTTTTCAGCGATATTTATCAGCTTGGTGGTGCAATGATTCGTGCAGTTAACTACTTAGCTGGATATGGATATGTGGTAGCAGCACCAGAAATTTTTCATCGAACTGAAGTAGTGGGTACGGTAATTGAACCAGATGACATCGGTCGAATGCGCGGTAATGATAATGCTCGTCGCACTGCTATAGCTGATTATGATGCCGATTGTCGTGCTGCGATCGCATTTCTCAAAGCCGAAAGTTCGGTTTCTCCCGGTAACATTGGGACTTTGGGATTTTGTATTGGTGGACATTTGGCTTTTCGGGCAGCTTTTGAAAAGGAAATCAAAGCCACTGTCTGCTGTTACCCGACTGGTATTCCTAGCGGAAAGTTAGGTAAAGGTGTTGCCGATACAATTGAGCGAATCGGTGAAATCAAAAGCGAAATGCTTGCGGTTTTCGGTACTCTTGACCCGCATATACCCGAAAATGACCGTAAAATCTTGATTACATCTCTCGAAAATGCGAATATACCTCACAAAGTCTGTTTATATGAGGCAGAACATACCTTCATGCGCGATGATGGTTATCGCTACGATTCGGCTGCTGCGACTTCTGCTTGGACGGAAATATTGGCTTTTTTAGCAGGTAAATTTGCAGGGTGAGGGAATTTCCGCATTATTGAAAGACGCGAAATCTAAACGCGAAATCGAGACGCGAAATTTCGCGTCTCTACATTAGGTTTTAGTTTTACGTTTGCTCTAAGTACTTACGTACACCCTCGCTCATTTGCAACAGACTTGGTGTAATTCTACTAACCAAAAATTCCTCAACGACGCTGGCAATTTGACCCGCGATGAAACTTGGTGCCCCCTGAATTTTGTTTGGATCTATTCTTAATTCACCTCGACTCTGAATTTTTGTGGCATTACCATCTTCAATAAAGCTATTTTTACCCGCACAATAAACTGCATCAGTAAAAGCACGAGTTTCAAGTTGCCATTCTAGTGTAAAATTATTCTCGTTCCACGTATTATATTCGACCCAAGACAGCATATCTTCACTCAGTATTGCTCTTGCTGCTAGTGGAATTTCGCCTCCACCATACCACTCATTGACTGTATGAATTAGTCCATTGTCTTGGGAGCGAGTTTTTTCTTTGATGTAGCGAATGTCCGGTATATAACGAACCAGTTCGGTTAGTTTGTCTCGGTAAGTAGTATATACAAGTTGGCGCGAGAAGGGAATGTGAGTATCTGTCGAGATGTTCATAAAGACGGGGAAAGGGGGGAAGGGTGTAAGGGTGTGGGAGTACGAGGAAGACTATTTCTCATTCACGGCAATAATTTTTTTTGATAGCAATTACTTTTAATGGCAAGTTCATTGAATGCGGTCGAATATTTAGATTTACATCAATTATCGGACTTTATCGAACTTTTATGAAGTGCGATGTTCCGTTGGCACAGCTTTTGATGCTTTTTGGGACTGTTGCATCTAAGAATTACCTAATAATACCTCTTGATAATTCACCCCGTTAATAATCACATATTGTTTGATTTAATTGTTAAAAAAATATTACAAAATCAATATTCTATGAATTATAACTCGTAGGAATTGCAATTATTGCATAATCAAAATCCTATAATTGCAATTAAGCAATGAAATTAATTGTTACTAAGTGCCATAATGGGCAAATCTCATGGGTTTATTTATATTGCTACGCAGAAAGGTAGTTCCTAGCAAGAATAGCTACTATCTTTCTGCTTTTTCGTATAAAAAGATATTTACCCGCACGCAAGTTGCTTTTTAACGGGGTAGGGCTGTTTCATTTTACGCCCGATAGTAAGTTTACCAACGATATTGTAAGAGCGGGGAGTAAGGGCGGGGAGACCCCGCCCCTACGACTGTCTAAAATTCAAACGAAAAAATTATTCCTTACAGGTTTCTTCTATAAGGAATGAAACAGCCCTGCCTTAACGGCGGGAGATTCTTTACTATTTATTATATAAACGCCTGTCTTAGGACTTTTCAGCCTTAATGCAGTTCATTAACAAGGGGTATGGAAATTGTATGCCACTAAATTTACAAAATCTCACTGGTGGTTACGCCGATACACCTATCGTCAAAAATGTCAACCTTTCTTTACAAACTGGAGAATGGTTGAGCTTAGTTGGTGCGAATGGTTCTGGTAAGTCTACATTACTCAAGTTGCTGAGTCGAATTCTGACACCACAACAAGGAACAGTATTACTCGATGGTAAAGCTATTCATACGCAGCCACCGCTTCAAGTCGCGCAGAAATTAGCTTTATTACCGCAACAACAAACGATTCCCACAGGTTTAACAGTGCGACAACTGGTAAGTCTAGGACGTACCCCGCATCAACCTTGGTGGCAATGGGAATTGGATGTTGCTTCAAGAGAAAAAGTTGAGTTAGCAATCCAAAAAACGCGACTTGTAGAATTTAGCGATCGCGCAGTGGAGGAATTATCGGGTGGTGAACGTCAACGCGCTTTTTTGGCTTTAGCGCTAGCACAAGAACCGAAGGTTTTATTATTAGACGAACCGACAACTTACTTAGATATAAATTATCAATTACAACTATTGGAATTACTTAAAGAACTAAACGAGCAGCAAGAATTAACTATTATTACCGTCTTGCACGAATTAAACTTAGCAGCTCGTTATAGTTCGCGTATTGCCTTACTCAAAATGGGCGAAATCTGGAATGTCGGCATCCCCAAACAGGTATTAACACCTGATGCGATCGCACAAGTCTTCGGCGTAGAATCAGTCATAATTGATACCCCAATCGGTCTACAAGTTTGTGCAATCTCATCTCTGTAAATCGAAGGTAATAGAGAAACCCGGTATCTGGAAGATACCGGGTTTCTGTGCGTCTCACGAATGATTAGTAATGTAGAGACGCGAAAGAAAGCGTCTCTTTGGGAATTAATTTCGCGTTTGTTTAGTTTCAGGAGTGAGAGTATTTCCTACTCCCTACTCCCTACTCCCAATTCCCTAAATTAGAATCTGTAACCAACACCAGTTTGTAAGCTTACAGCATCAGCAGAGCTATCTTTGTAAGCATCAATACCCCATTTAGCATCACCGTAAACGACGATATTGCGAGCAACTTCAGATTCAGCACCAAGGGTTACAACTGGAGCATTTTTATTTCCCAATTGTGAAGGATAACCTTCATTTGTCTGAAAAGAATAACCACCACCAAGGTAAACGTTAGTATTTTTAGCAATTGGTGCATCAAGAGTTAACATTGGCATAATTGCTGTAGAACCACCACCAAACAACGCAGCCCCGCGAACTGAAACTTGTGATTGGGGAATAGCGTAGCGTCCTTGTACGTTTCCACCGAATGTAGCTGCATCGTTGTTTTGACCACCATTGGTAACACCGGCTGATACACCAGCACCAAGGTAACTACCAGTCATTCCTTTTTCTTGAATAGATTGAGATTGAATTGGTTGAGCAGATGCTATACCAGTTGAAGCAAGAATTGAAGCGATAGCAAGTGCAGCAGAAGCAGTCAATTTTGCGAGTTTCATAATACTCTCCTCACTGGGAGTTAAATGCAATCTTTGTATATATATAGAATCGCTTTTTTCACAATAATCAACCTCGTCTATTCAGGTCATTCAAACAGGTGAAAATTCAATCACCCAATCGGGTGATAATAGAGGGGAAGGGGTAAAGGGGATGAAGGGTGTTGTCTTCGGAGTGTAACGCATCATCAATAATCCTAGCGGTCTATGTCATTAATTTTGATCTTATCGAGAGATCCAGATCCCCGACAACTTTTACGGATACCTTACTTCAGGGGTGTCACCCCTCAAGTAAGGTATCCTATAGCCTTCTCGAATGCCTAAAATCCCGCCCTACCATAGAATGGTAGGGCTAACAGCAACAAAGCCGTGGCTTTAAGCAGGCTGAGTCCCAAGGGGACACGCTACGCGAACGTTTCGATTAGCACTGACTGCTTCAAGCCTGGGGCGGTTTTTATGTCAATAGAGGGGTCTGACCCTCTCCAAAGCCAGCAGTATCCTTTAAGAAGTCGGGGATCTAACCCTCACGACTTGTCATAATTAATGAAATGCACGTTACCATGAAGCGTTAACACAGCGTACAAATTTAATTTGGTTTCCAAGTCCCGTGGAAACTGTGAGGAATAACGTGGGGTAATTCCAATTTGCAAACGGGTTCTGCGTCTAACTTATCGGCATCGTAAATCCAGACTTCACTTGTATTGAATTTGCCATTGTAAACTACGGTTATTACCCAAGCTTTATCCTTATTTTCGCTATCTTGGATGTAAATTGGTTCGGACGGGTAGCAATTTTCGCCCACCGACCCAATAGTTAGGGTGTCGGTATCGTGGTCGTAACGTGCGATCGCATTCAAAATTTCTTTACCAATATCAGTTCCCGGTCGAAATGTCGATAAATATGTGTACCGCGAAACTTTCCCAACGTTTTCGGGTGGTACTGTCGGAAATTCGCAGTGAGAATCTAATATTTTCTCGATTTTCGTAACTTTTCCGGTTTGGGGATTGAGAGAAACCCGCGATAAATGACTTTTCGCTACGGTATGAGCATCACCTGTTGCGACTTCTTTTAAATATTGATTTGTTTGAAAATCTTCGTACCTGGCAATATCAACAATAGCTGTACCGCTAGCGTCAACATAACCATTCCCAAAGTGCCACTGATACCAAGGTTCAGCTTCCCCTCGACTTACTACTTCTAAGCTTTGACGGTCGATAACTAAAATTTGCGTTCCTTTGCTTTGTTGCCATTCTAAAGCATCGCTGAAGCAGCTAAAACCTGTCATTGCTGGTAATAAATTTAACCGTACAGGCGAAATAAAGAATATTAGATATTGTCCAGCTAAAACAAAATCATGCAAAA
The DNA here is from genome assembly GCA_964242965.1 of uncultured Calothrix sp. Classification (GTDB taxonomy): domain Bacteria; phylum Cyanobacteriota; class Cyanobacteriia; order Cyanobacteriales; family Nostocaceae; genus JANNFJ01. Next base: position 5,316 of record CAXTCQ010000329.1, read on the forward strand.
TTGGTACACCATCGATTGTGTGTGCGGCTTTTTGGACAATTCGACCGCTAGCAGTACTCTTATAGATATGCAAAGTGGAATTTAGACTCGGAGTTACACCAAAGTTAAAAATTTCACCCGTTGCCGCATCCCGTTTGTAATGTGCAGAATAAGCAAGTCCGGTTGTTAACCCACCTAAATCTTCTTCACCCAAGGTTTCCAAAGTTTGTAAATTCAAAGCGTGGGGTTTACCACCTTCCCACAATGCCAAAAGTTTATCGGGCAATGCTAGCACCGAAGTATTGGCAGCATTTTTTAAACCTTTAAATAATCTATCCCAAATCGAACCAGGGGCAACCATCCCATAGTTTGCATAAATCAGTCGATTTTCTAATGATTCTTCTTTGTAACCCGCGCTTTGAACGTAGCGATAAACTGCTGCTGCACCCGCACTGCTGAAATGTACTCCAAGAACTGCCCCATCACCATCAAACCAGTGTCCCATCCTTGAGCCACCACGTTCGAGTCTACCGGGTCCATTGCGGTAAAGAGTTCCGTGAATCCCTGTAGGTATTTTCCCTGAGATTACAGGTAGCGGAGTTAAAGGAAATTCTTGGGCAGGTTGTGCTAGAGCATTTGCCCATGCGTTACGAGTTGATACTTGACTAATGGTTGTCATAATTTTTTTTAAGTTGATCTGTTTGGGAAAGACTCTTATTTTTATTATTCGTTCTGCTGTTGACGCTTGCGCTGAATTATTTGGGGTAACTCGTCAATGTTTAAGGGTTTACCATTTGCTTTAATACGGTCAGATAATTCATAAAAGGCTTCGTTGTCGTTCGGATTTTGCAATACGTAAGCCCTTAATTCCGATTTACTCATTTCCTTAAAGTTAGTTTTGGTCATAACTTACGTTTCCTTGCTTGTCGATTGATATATCGATTTCGTCGCCTGCTAATATTACTAAGCTAGCGTCTATGAACATCTATTCTGACAAGAGTTATGTGAAGACAGCATTTGATTGGTCAGTATGTAACTTAATCGAAACAATTCTTCTAACTGCCGAACTGTTGGTTTCATGCATCCTGAATTAAATCATTACTAAGTTAACCTCTTCTTTCTTGAACCCCAAACCCCTCCCTCTAAAAAATGGCTATTGAAGTAGATTATCGTTTTCCACCAGGTGTTAATGCCGAAAAGCAAGCTCAAGTTATTGCCATCGGGCAAACTGTCGGAACTTGGGATGCACGATTTGCCCACCAAGAAGCCAGTTTGAAATCGCATCTTGGAGAAGTGATTTCGGTTGTAAGCGAGTCACAAGGTCATAGTATCGCTACAATTCGCTTTCCTGAAGCAAATGTGGAAAATGACATTCCCAGCTTGCTGACAATGATATTTGGCAAATACTCGATGGCAGGTGCAGCGAAAGTTGTCGCTTTACGCTTGCCAGAAAATTACGGGTTACATCCTAAGTTTGGAATTGCGGGTATTCGCAACCAACTTGGTGTATTCAACCGTCCTTTAATTATGGCAATCTTTAAACCAGCTTTGGGACTTTCTGCCTTAGACCATGCAGTAATACTCCAAGAAGTAGCCTTCTCTGGACTCGATATTATTAAAGACGATGAGATTTTGGGCAATATTGATTCAGCCCCGACTCTCGAACGTTTACAAGCTTGCCGTCAAGTTATTGATGCAGTCAAGCACGAAACTGGACGCACAGTTTTATACGCAGTCAACGTCACCGGAAATGCGGCAAAATTGCTACAGCGTGCCCGCGATTTAGTACGTGCAGGCGCAAATGCCTTGTTATTAAATGTATTTTCCTACGGATTTTCAGTCCTCGAAGCCCTTGCAGCCGACCCAGAAGTAAATGTGCCAATTTTTACCCATCCAGCAGGTGCGGGTGCTATTTCTGCTGCCCCCGACTATGGTATTGCTTATTCCATCACTTTAGGCACTTTGATGGCTTATGCAGGTGCAGATGCGGTGCTTTATCCGGCACATTACGGGAGTTTACCTTTTGACGCAAACGAAGAAGCAAAGATACGCGACAATTTGCGCGATCGCAATGTCATGCCTGTACCATCAGCGGGTATACATCCGGGTGTGGTTCCCAAAGCTTTAGCTGATTACGGGCAAGATGTTATCCTCAACGCTGGCACTGGAATTATGGATCATCCCGATGGTGCTGCTAGTGGAGTCAAGGCATTTTTTGAAGCATTGGAACGCATTAATAGAGGTGAATCTTTCGACTTGGAAATCCCACCCGGTCCACTTTGCAGCGCAATTCAAAAGTGGGGTGTGGTTAAATAGTTAAGAGTTAAGAGTTAAGAGTTAGGAGTTAAGAGTCAGTCTTTTTGCTCATATCCATCTCAGAGTAGATGATTATATTAGGACTGTTTTAAAATGTTATATATCTAACTTAATAATTACTAAAGAGCCGATTGTTAATCACTGCTTAAGTTAGATTTTATTACGAATAAATTTAATTATTATTTATATATGAGCAATTAATAATAATGAATTATTGCTCATCGTTAAATAAATTATTATGGTATGGAGATAGAATAATGCAGAAATCAGACGACCAGAAAAACTATTTCGTGCGATATCTTTCCTTAGCACCTGTACTGGCGGTAGTCGCAACATCCTTAGCATTTACAATTTGGGCAATATTTAACAACTTCTTCCCCGACCTTCTGTTCCACCCGCTACCATAGATTCGGGAAAATTTGCAAATTTTGTTACCATTCAAATGTAGAGACATATTTAGTGTTTCTACATATTTTTTATTTATATTATAATCATAAATTATTTGTAAAAAGGTAAGCATTAGTTAGCGTAGGTTGGGTTCCCCCCGAATAACGCTGCGGTGACGTTAGAATAAACTCTCTGAGATTAGAAACTTAGGTTATTTGTTCCATCTTCCGAATGGCTGATAAAGTATAAACTTCCCACCGAACACCTACAGTAATGCAGTTAGCTCCAATATATCCCTTAATTTACCGGATTCTGCAACCGACTTTCCCGAATTGTCTTTGGAGTGGAAGCGAAAATTCCAAAAATATTGCTCTAGCATTCGATGATGGTCCTCATCCACAGTATACGCCGCAATTATTAAAGGTTTTAGACCGCTATCAAATACCCGCTAGTTTCTTTTGGTTAGGTATATGCGTCAATCGCGCACCAGAAGCGGCAAAAATGGTATGCTCGCGCAATCACTGGATTGGGTTACATGGATACGACCATCGCAATTTTCCGATGCTTTCCCCGACCGAGTTACGAAATAGTCTCGAAAAAACCCAAGCTGCGATTTACAACGCTTGCAATCTCCCACCCGAAAAAGTCCGCGATGTTAGACCCCCCAATGGGTTGTTTACACCCAATACTTTGAAATTACTATCACAGTGGAATTACCGTCCCGTAATGTGGAGCGTTGTGCCCGAAGATTGGGAGCGTCCCGGAGTCAATACAGTTGTAAAACGAGTCATGGAGCAAGTTAAAAATGGTTCCAATATCGTTTTGCACGACGGATATTGTGGGGGACAAGATATTGCCGTAACAGTTGATTTATTAATACCAAAGCTATTACACCAAGGATACAATTTCGTCACAATTGATACTTTGTGGGGAGTAGGGAGTAAGGAGTAGGGAGTTCTTGTGTTAGGAG
>CAXTCQ010000330.1:0-8951 GCA_964242965.1 uncultured Calothrix sp.
TAACGGTTGCATGTAAGTTGGAAACGACTTTGCAGCAGGCGCAAGATTTTAATAATCTGTCGTTAATGTTTGCGGCGACTTGTAATTACATTAACGCGACTGTTGACCCCAAACACACAAGCGCAATTAAAATCCAAAAGTTAATTTATGCGGATGCCAAGATTAAATCGGGTATGCAAGCAAACCACGTTATACAGGCTTGTATTCGTGTAGCTGGAAACCGCAAAGTTGCAGAGGTTTTAGAATTTAAACCAGGTTCTGTACTATACGACGCTCGAACATTCTCGCTTGCCCGCGATCTAAAAACTGTTAGTTTATCGGTATTGAACAAGCGTATTAAGGTTAATTTAATACTTGGAGACTACCAGCGCGAAATGTTGGATATGAGCCGTTTTGAACCTTCGAGCGCAACACTTGTTAACAAAGAAGGCGAATGGTATCTACACATTCAGGTAAAAGTAAATGCAAAAATTGACAATCCACGAATAACAGGTGATTTCAATTATTTAGGTGTTGATTTAGGGAGAAAGGATATTGCCAGTCTTAGTGATGGCACTTCTTTCTCAGGTGAAGATATCGAAAAAGCACGAACTAAGTACTCTAAAATTCGTACTCGATTGCAACACAAAGCTAGTAGAGGCACTCGTAGTAGTCGTAGACGAACTCGACAATTACAGAAACGGTTAGCTGGCAAAGACCGCAGATACCAAGCTTGGTTAAACCATAATATATCTCTACAAATCGTTCTAAAATCGCGGTTACTGTTTACGCATATTGTCTTAGAAGATTTGACGGGAATCAGAGAGCGGACTAACACCCAACCTAGAACTCGTGAACAACGCTTTCTAGCTAATTCTTGGTCGTTCTATCAGCTAAAACTGTTTATTCAGTACAAAGCAAATATTTATGGTGTGCCCGTAGTCCTGGTTAATCCGCGCTACACCTCGCAAACTTGTCATAATTGCTTGCACATCCACCCCATACCAGGTAAGTCTTATCGCAACGGGAAGGACTATCATTGCCGTCATTGCGGCTGGAAAGGCGATTCTGATTACAATGCGGCAAACGTAATAAAACAATTAGGGGCGACTGTAAACCGTCCCTGCGGTTCGGAGTACCTTAGTTGCAATTTATCGGCACTATTGGACTCCAGGGCTTCCGAAAGCCCCCACTGTAACGGTAATCCGTTCAGTGGCGGGTAGTTTACTATAAATCTACTCGACGCGCTGGTAAGCAGCACCAGCGCGTTTTCTCTTGAGAAGAGGAGTTATCTAAGATGATTATTGATTTTCCTGTAACCAGTCAACCAAATCAGCTAACTCAGAAAAATCTAGTAGTGCATCACCGTTCCATTCCAATTTCATGTAATGCCAACTTATGACCCATTGTTGGGATTTGTAAGAGTAAGGGACTTCCAAAAGTTTGGACTTTTTCAGGTGGCATGTTTTTATACAGAATCTTGGCGATGGCTTTTAAGTGAGCATCTAACTGTTTTTTATCTTCTAGGGTCATTAATCTTGTACTAGGGATTGAACACTTTTAATTCGCCAGAATTAAAAGTGTTGATGTACAGAGGAACCGATTGGAAGGATGGGACAGCCCGAAGAGATTGCCAATGCCGTGGTCTGGCTGTGTGAGGATGCGTCTTCCTTCGTTGTCGGGCACGCCTTGGTTGTTGATGGCGGTCAAACGGTGTAGTGATGGTCGGAGCAAAAGAACCTGACTCAGCAGAGCTTACGAGAGTAGGAGGAAATTATGTAAAAAAGTGAGACAACAATCCTTAATCTAGTGGTCTGTGTCATAATTGCTGAGGGGATCTAGTCCTCTCGAAAGGGTCAAAATTAATGAAATAGACCAAAGCGTGGTCTGTGTCAAAAGTTTTGATGGGATACAAAACGAACCACAGAGACACGGAGTACACAGAGTCAGAGTTGGGAGAGATGAGCGTATTTTTCAACCCCCCAAAATTAATGACACGAACCACTAGACCTTTCGGGCAAACTTTTACACATGACATGGCGAAACTTGTTAAGTTGTTTTCTCAATCTTTGCAGTATTACCAGAAAAGTTTTTGCTGATGCCACATCGAACCGTCGGCGTGCCCTTAGCCACTGATTAGCAAGTCCACTCTTGCGGAACTCAGTAGTTACTTAACAAAAAGAGGAATAAGATGATTAAAGACAAAGTTGTGATTATTACCGATGCTTAAAAAGTTGCACCTTGCGGTTGTTGTAGTTCCTTAGCTGATAAAGTTATTAAGATTGTGCAAAATATTAGAACTAGCTACGTCTCAAATTGGAAATTATGCGATCGCAACGTATCGAACCCCAACCCGGACAAGAATCTGTATGGGACTACCCCCGTCCACCTCGTCTTGAAGACACCCACAAACATATTCAAATTATTTTTAACGGTGTCACCATTGCCGATACTCACAACGCCAAACGAGTATTAGAAACCAGTCATCCCCCTGTTTACTACATCCCACCTGCGGATATCAAAATGGAATATTTGATTGCAGTACCGCAATCGAGTTTCTGCGAATGGAAAGGAAACGCCGGATATTATACTGTCCGCGTTGGCGATAAAGAAGTGCAAAAAATCGCTTGGTACTATCCCAACCCCACACCCGAATTTGCATCCATCAAAGATTATGTCGCATTTTATGCCCACCCAATGGATGCGTGTTATGTCGATGGCGAACTCGTTATACCGCAACCGGGGAATTTTTACGGTGGTTGGATAACTAAGGACATCGTAGGACCATTTAAAGGTGTTCCCGGTAGTTGGGGATGGTGACTTGCGTTGAGGTGGGTTCACCAATATACATAATTAGCAACAAAAATCCTATAAACCTGCCTCAATGTATCAAACGTTGGGGGATGGCATTACATTTTCTAACACATCTGACTTTAATTTCAACTACTACAAATTACTGGAAGGAGCATCACAGAGCGCGATCGCAAACCTTGAAGCCTTCATTTTAGAATCATATAAAATTAAACGGTTGCAATGCTCAACAAACCGGGACATTCAGCGCCATTTTAAAAGAGCATCGCGCAGTTATTGAGATGCATATAAAAGTACTGAAGTCAATACTTAAAGATATTCTCAATCACGGCATCGATACAAAGGAATTCCAAATTGCAGACATTGAAAAAGCCACGAGTGCTGTTCGGGACGCAACGCAGTTATTAGTTATAGCGTTTCCCGGTTTAATGAGGTACGTTTGTAAGGCCTTACGCCCCTACAAACGTACCTCACCTGGCTGGTAACCCCTATAACTAACTATTTCGACTTTGCCTGTGGAGTCCGATTAACTTTTTTGAGAGGTACTGAAATTATTTTTTTTCCACTCTCTGCTTCTTGCTTTTGCCAATCAGCAAACATAGCATCTAAATCGTAGTTAAAAGCTTTAGCGTGTTCTTCACGAATACGATGAATTTCTTCTACAATTTCGTCTTTCCACATAATTATTCTCCTAGAAGTTCATAAGGCGTGCAGATTGTTGGTAACTCGTATCCAAAATCACCACTAATTTCTGAAAGCTTCTTTTGAATCTGAGCATTTGCAATATGTTTACAGTTCCACGTTAACAACTAATTTAGCCCATAAACCTTGGCTGGCGTAATCTCGATATTGGCAACAAGAATCAAGTTTTTGCTTGGTCGGGCAGTTAAATAGCCAAAAATACTAGTTTCAACGTAGACGCTTTCACTCATGCGAGTTAAATTGTTACTTTTTTAATCTTAACCCGTGCGATGCTAGTACTCTCAGCTGTCTATTTAATTTCTATCTCACATCTATAACCTCAGTCAGAGGTGTAGAGAGGCAATTATAAATATCCTAGATAGAGTGCGTTTTAATAGAAGCGCAAATTATCATTTAAGTGGAGGTGTTTGCATGAAATTTATCCAAAAACTCAGCAAAGTATTATTAGTTTCAGCTTTGGCAATAATTTTGTTTGTTGGTAATGTCAGTACTGCATTTGCTAATACCTATTCTGAAACCCAAGCAGAAAATTCGGCTCCTTTAGGTAACGCAGTCAAAGGAAATATTAAGAAAGCTCAAGGGAAAGTCCAAGAAATCTATGGGAATGCGACAGGCGATCGCTCTACCCAAGTTGAAGGTAAAGTGAACCAAGCTGAAGGTGAAATTCGCTTAACTCATGGTGGTTCTGAGTCGGATATCGAAGGTAGGACTCGTCAAGCTGAGAACAATATCGAACGCTATCAAGCTAGAGAAGTAAAGTAAGTAATCTCGATTCATCGCTTCAATAGAAATTTGATTTGATTGTAGAGACGTTACATGCAACATCAATAATGCGTTTTTGTACGATACTCTACACCCGAATATTACTCTGATAAGGGACTAGAAACCCGGTAATTACGAAACCCGGGTTTCTAGTCTCTTCGACTACCCTTAACCAACCAACATTGCCCTACTTCCTAGCAATCGGTTCAAATATCAAATAAGTTCCTCCCAAACCTTCGACAATAGTACGTGTATTTGCAACCATCATTTTTTGATAGGTATCGCTTTCGCTTCCTGGCAAACCTAAGTTATCAGCAAAAATGGGTCGTTCCGAAACTCGTACATCCACTTGAATTGTTAAAGCACTCTTCAAACCAGAATTAATATTAGTTTCTGCAAAAATAGTTGGCACTCGTGCTTGTTTTAAATTATTAATTAATGCAGTTGATGACGGTGATGGAAAGTTTTCCTGATTGCTAGCATCTAATGCTACTTGATACGAAAGCGCATAAGCTTTAGTATAATATCCCAATTCTTGGTGACTGGTTATTAATTTGCGTTGAGATGCTGGAATACTTGCAATTTGTAACTTAATCCATTTATCTAACTGAGTAATTTCACTTTGAACCTTTTGAGAATTTTTTGTATATAAACCAACATTTTTGGGAGCAATTTTTTTGAGATTGTTGCTGATAATACTTACCATAGTTACAGTATTTTTGGCATCATGCCACAGGTATGGATTAGTAAATCTTCGATTGCCTTGCTGAATGACTTGTGGTTTGGGAACAGCACGTTCACCGACAGCAATTTTGGGTGCGCGACTTTGACTGGCTTTAATTAATTTAAATGCTTCGGGTTCTAAATTATAACCGTTGTAGAGAATTAACTTGGCTTGGTTTATAGCTTTGCGGTCTTCGGGTTTGGGTTGGTAGCGATTCGGGTTTGTATCTGGGGGAATTAAGCAGGTGAGATTAATTGTATTTGCTGCTACTTGCTTAGTTAGGTCGCACAATATACTAGTAGTTGCGACAACTTGAGGAAGATTGTTGTTGCTTGGGGGAGGAGAAGTATTTGTTGTGATTATAATATTTTGCGTATTATTTTGAGCATTACAAGCAACTAGCACAAGTGAAATTAATGCGATTAAACGTAGATTCCTCATCACCAATTATTCGGATGGTTATATGAGGAATTTTAACTAGAACTTTTGAATTATTAAAGCCTAGATTGAAGAATTAAAAGTTAAGAATTATTAGCTTTGTTCTAATCTTTTAATCTCTCTTTCTAGCAAATTAAAAGCGGGCAAAATGCCCGCACCACAAGCGATTTGTTTGCGAAATAATAAAATTATTTGTGAAATTGCTTGAGTTTGAACAATAGTAAAAAGTTAGGATAAGTAACTCACATCTGACTCCGAACTCTCAAATTTTAGCTTGAACAGTAAGAAGCCCCGCACCATACACGGAGTGTTGGTGTCGGGATGAATTACGAGACAAAATCGCTCGCGTTGAAACTACCGATTTTCTGCTCCACAGGAAAAGGTAGTTTTAATTGAGATTTTGTCAAAGTATTTATTTTCCACATATTCCTGACCTCCGTTTAATTGGTTTAACCTTAGAAACCGGAACTACTTTATTAGCTACACCTGGATAATTTGCAATTTTGACACCAGTACCAAGATTTTGCATACCAATAACTCGATATCTTTTACCCTCAAACTTGACATAATCATTTGGGTTATAAGGATATCTTTGTTTCTTAATACGTCTTTGACCTGGAGATAATTTTTTACCACGATAAACCCGATTATTTTCACCATTCAAGTTTTTATTTCTCGTGCGCCTACCAGAAAATAGTGCGCTTCCTGATTCTTTTTCACCTGTTCTAGTATCTATATATTTTGCATCATAGAATTGCTCCATAGAGCGTTTGTTTCTTCGTATTTGTTCTAATATCAAAGGTTGAACTCTAGTTTGAGTTATTCCACCAGCAATTACAAAAGCATCATTATGATGTGTTTTTGGTAACTCTAATTTTTCTCGATTAAACTTTGTTTGATAACCATAAGCTTGTTCTGCATTTAAAATGTATAAAAGTTTTTGATAGACTGTAGACATAAAACTTTCAGGCTTAAAAGATTTAACTTTTGGTTCCCATCCAAATAATAATTTACCTTTTTTGTGGTTGGCTGGGGTATGACATTTTTCACAAATAGTAATCAGATTACCAGGTTTATTACTTCTGTCTGGTTGAGCTTTCCAATATCCAATATGATGAATTTGTAAAACTTCTGATTTACCTTTGCAGTTTGGATTTTGGCATTTATAACCATCACGATGTCTGATGTAGCAAGTTAAGTTGTCATAACCTAACTGTTCGCCTTCTTGATATTGCTTACCTTCGATTTGTGGATTATTAATTTTTTGAATGTCAAAGTTTGCAGTCTCAATAATAATTTTTGTTACTGGCAACCGGGATTGAATTCTGACAACTAATTTTAAATGAGCATCAAGTTTATGCTGAATTGATGGAGCTAGCCACCCATTTCTACGTTTACGATTGTCAAATCTAGGAGCGCGATGTCTTAATCTATTTCTTCTTTGCCTACGATATTTTGAGCGTTCAGTAAGACGTTCTGACATTCCATCTAATAATTCTAATTCTCCACCAATTAATTCATCTGATTCACTAATTGCACTAAACCCAATATGTTGATAACCAGCATCAATACCAAAGATTACTTCTTGTTTGTAACCGCTAGAACCATAAATTAATTGGATAGTAAATGGGTCGCGTCCAATAATTTTAGCTTTACCTGATGATAAAAGCTGTCGAGCTTTTCGAGGCGATGTGGGCATTAATGCTTGCCCATATTTATTAATAACTAGGACTTTCATTTTGTTATTGAACTAATAGAAAGTTCATCCCTTACGGGTAGTTTTCTTTGTCAATGTTTTTCAAGGTTTTGAAGTAGTAACACTTTGTCCTTAACTCCAGAACTATATTTAATTACTACCCGCAGTGTTCAATGCTAGAAAACGGCTTACCAGACCTACACATTGAAGTGCCTATGTATTCTCGAAAAACGTAGTAACTCTGGTAAAAAGAGCTACTTAGACTAATGACACGCTCCTTAATTTATTAAGAAGCCCACACTGTACCCCGTAGGGTGTCAGTGTGTGGAGTTGTCACTTCCAAACTCATTTTTCATATAATTACAAAAGGCTGGAAATCGGCAATTTGCCTTCGAGTTGAAGTCTAGCCTTGACGCAACTTCCACAATTGCAGGCGATGGAGTCAACAATAGGGTTTGATTTTGCTAACAATGTTGGTGCAATAGTCGCATAAGTTGGATGTGCGGATACCAATTCAATGTGCGGTGTCGCGCTTGCAATTTGGCTAGTTGCAGCCATTGCTGGATAAACTTGCAACATTAGCGTACTTAGCAGTACAGGCAGAGCCAGTAAAATTAGTTTAACTAACTTCATAATTTTCACCTGAAAAAGGTATTGATGATAAGCATAGCTAATTCCCGGCAATTAGTCATTAACCGCGAATTAATTACATAGACAAATTTTATATCTAGTTGTGTTCCCAGTAGAGGGAATAGGGAGTAGGCAGTGGCTCCCCTATTCCCTACTCTCTACTCTCGACCAAATCTGAATTTCACCGTTGTCTCCTCCTGCGGCAAGTAGTTTACCTTGGGTATGCCAAGCGAGGCTGGAATAGCCATTTGAAACACCTGTAAGCACTTGGGAAACGTTTTTGGCGTTTTTCCACAAACACAACCAACCGTCGCTAGCTGCGGAGGCAAGCAGGAAACTATTGGGTGCAAAGTCGATACCCTGAATGATATCGACGTGGTTAGTTAAAACTTGTGCTTCCCAACCTACGGATTCATCTTCAGACTTTTCCCAGACTACCATGCCTTCAACGCTTGATGTGGCAAGGATTGGTGCGCCGATGGGTGTATTAATATCCGACCAGGTAACTTGACGAATTTTGCCAGGAAAGCCGCGCATTACCCAAGGTTCGGGGTTTCCCCATTCCAGTACAGTCACGGAACGATCCATGTTACCAGAGGCTAAATATTTACCGTCCGACGACCAGGCTAGAGCTAAACTAACTGTAGGCATCTCTAGGACATATGGTTCTTCGTCCCAGTCAAGACAATTCCAAATCTTAACTCCTTTATTCCCACCAATCGCTAGATATTTTCCATCCCCGTGCCAATCAATCCCCAATGGCGAAGAATCTTCAAAATTCAGCGTTGCAATAGCTTCGTTACTTTCAACATCCCATATTTGTACGTAACGCCCCAAGCTAAATGCTAACTGGTTTTTAGTCGGGTTCCAAATAATTTTATCTACCCAAGCAGGGGCATTTTCTAAAGTTGCCACTAACTCGTTTTCGCGCCAAATTTTTACCTGTCCATCCTGTCCCCCCACTGCCAAATATTGCCCATCATGGGAAAATGCTACGCAATCGACTGATTTATCGGTCGCTGGTTGCAAAATTTCTAGTTTTTCTTGCCACAGCGCGACTTCTCCCGCAGCAGTCACCGCAGCAAGTGTTGAATTTGTCGGCGACCATGTGACAGATGTTACATAATCTGAAAGCGTCGCTAAAAAGATTTGTTCCAATTCTTTAGATTTAGTAGTTTTCATGGAAGAGGGGGGGAGTGGGGAGTAGGG
>CAXTCQ010000331.1:0-8912 GCA_964242965.1 uncultured Calothrix sp.
TACAGAAACGTTCCCATACGTTGGCGCTTTCGCGGCGTTGTAAGGTTGCGGTCATGGTTTTATAAGTGCGTTTGATTTATTTATGTATTAGGGGGTTTTTACCACCTGTTGTAATCACTATAACCTAATTTACAAAAAGTTACTTAACTCTCAGTTTTATAATCCTGATAATTATAATAAGTTTTACTTATCTATAGCTGATGGGGTTAGGATTGTGCTGCGGCAATCGCAGGTTGGTAATCGCGCCGTCTTTTTGCACGTATCACAGTATATCGACATTATAAAGACGCAAGATAATTGCGCCAACCGCCATACTCAGAAATATCTTGTGCATCGGAAATTGCATAGGGTTCGCATAAAAAACCTTTAACCGAAGTACCGTCTTCCAAGTCTAAAGTGCCAATTACTAAGGGGGGTGGAACTGTGGCGACAAAGGTGCCAAAGCCGGATGCACTCAGTTGCCAAACTTCAACCTCAATACCCACCCCGGAACCATCGAGAACTTTTACTAATCCGGGTTTTTGCGGTTCGGTATTGGCAAGGGCATAAAAGCGATAGGTAGAAGCGGTTTTACAAGTTTTCAGCTTCGTTGCGCTGCGTTCTTGTAGTTGATAATTCAAAGGCTGCCCACTCAGATGGGCACCGACCACAGCGAGAGCAATTGTATTAGTAATTGTCATGCGGAAATCCTCATAGTTGTTTTATCAAATTTTGGGGTCAGAATCCCCATATATAAACGACCTTCTTCCTTCCTTCCTTCTTCCTTCATTCAATCAGTACCGCTCTAAGTGATGGTGATAGCGGACACCCAATTGACATAGTGCCGCGTCTTGAAACGCTTGCGCGATTAACGTGATACCAGCGGGCAAACCATTAGTGCGGAAGCCAGCGGGAAGCGCTAGAGCGCACAAGTCCATCAAGTTGACAAAATTGGTATAGTAGCCCAGGTTGGTGTTAAGGGTTAAAGGGTCGGCTTCGACTTCTGCTTTGGTATAGATAGTGCCAGTCGTGGGTAATGCCAAAATATTGACAAGCTGCCACTGCTGTGCTGCTACTTGCTTGAGTGCTTCCAGGGCGTAAAACCCTTTGAAAGCATCTACCGCTGTATAACGCAAACCATTGCTAATAATTTGGCGCACAACCGGATGAATCGCCTCGGCGTGGGTTTCAAAGAACGGTTGGATGGCAGCGAGCCGTTCTGCCACCCAAGGACCGGAGTAGAGCAGTGAGGCAGCTTGGCAGAAGGGTTGAAAGTCGATTTCCACAAGCTTCCCGCCGATTGCTACTAAGTGCTGCAATCCCTGCTCGTACAATTTTGCAGCCTCGAAGTCGCCAAAAAACTTTAATTGGCTTGGTTTAGGTACGCCAAAGGAAAATGATGACCCAATTGCTGCGGTTGGGGGCGAAAAGTGGCGCGAATAACTATCAGTGGCATCAAAGCCACTGGCAACTTGCCACACTCGTGCAGCATCTTGGCAATTTGATGTAAAAATGGAAACGCAATCGAGCGAACGACAGGCAGGCACTACGCCGGAGGTACTTAAGATACCTCGCGTGGGCTTGAGTCCAACAATGTTGTTGAACGCCGCCGGAACTCGCCCAGAACCTGCTGTATCCGTGCCCAAGGAAAAGCTCACCAGCCCTGCTGCGACTGCCACAGCGGAACCAGAACTAGAACCGCCGGAAATGTAATCATCGTTAAAAACGCTACTACAGGCTCCATAAGGCGATCGCATTCCTACTAACCCCGTTGCAAACTGGTCGAGATTGGTTTTGCCGATGGCGATCGCGCCGGCTTTTTGAAGGTTCGCAACCACTGTTGCCGTTTTTTCAGGGGTGTAGCGATAGGCAGGACAGGCTGCTGTTGTGGGCATTTGGGCTACGTCGATGTTGTCTTTGACGGCGAAGGGAATGCCGTAGAGGGGTAAATCGTTCGGATTGCTGGCGGCGAGGGCTTGTGCTTGTGCTTGTACCTCCGCTTCTATTTGTAAATGAATCCAGACGCAATCGTTTCCCCGTGCGACAATTCGGCGATAGACTTCTTTTATTACATCCGTTGGTTGCAGTTGAGCGGTTCGATAAGCGCTAAGTAAGGATTCGATATCTAAACCGAGCGAATTCATTATTATGCGTCTCCTCGGATAATTACCAATGTCTGTCCGGCAGTCACAAGTTGCCCTGGTTCGCAGAGAACTTCTACCACTGTTCCTGGCTCATCGGGGAGCAGGGTCATTTCCTGTTTCATTGCTTCCAACACGATTGCACCCGTATCTTCGTTCAAGCGATCGCCTACTTTAACTAATACCTGCCAGACGTTTGCCGTGGTTGGGGCAGTTAGAGCGAAGCAATCATCGTCGAGGATTGTTACAGGTGCTATTGGGGGTTCGGATACGATACTTTCATCTTGAGCAGTAGTAGTCCAGCGATCGCGTTCGAGACGAAAGGCGATTGTTTGGCGAGTCTTAAAGGTCGCTGCTTCTGTGGCAATATCTTGGAGAAACTGCTGATAGTTGGCAAATTTAAACGTGGTTTCTTCAATCTCTAGCTTGAACTTACCCTCGATAAAATCGGAACGATACTGCATTAGTTCCGCGTGAGAAACAGGATAAAAGCGAATTTGATCGAAGAATCGTAATAGCCAGGGTTTACCATCTTTGAAATCTGCCGTTTGTTTGTAACGATTCCACATCTGCACGGTACGCCCGACAAACTGATAGCCACCGGGACCTTCCATACCATAAACGCACAGATATGCGCCACCGATGCCAACTGCATTTTCAGGAGTCCAGGTGCGGGCTGGATTGTATTTTGTGGTGACGAGACGATGGCGTGGATCGAGGGGAACTGCCACTGGCGCACCCAGATAAACATCGCCTAAGCCCATCACCAAGTAACTGGCATTGAAAATAATTTCTTTAACTTCTTCGATACTATCTAATCCATTAATCCGGCGAATAAATTCAATATTACTAGGACACCACGGTGCATCATTTCGCACCGACTGCATATATTTTTGAATGGCTAATTGAGTAGATTCATCGTCCCAGGATAGTGGCAAATGTACGATGCGGGTCGGTACTTCCAAATTGGAAATGTCCGGCAAACTCGATTCAATATTTTGTAATGCGGCGAGTAAGTCTGATTGCGAAATGACGCGACTATCATAGCGAATTTGCAGCGATCGCATTCCCGGCGTTAGCTCCAAAATCCCCACAATCGGATGCGCGAGCAGATGCATCATTAACTCATGCACCCGAAAACGCAATTTCAAATCCAATACCAAATCCCCGTATTCAACCAGCAAGTATTTATCACCTGCCTGACGGTATGTAACTCTAACTCGCTCATCGGAGTCAGGAATTTCTAAAAGAATCGCCTGATGTTCGCAACCGTCAGAAGTAAGGTTTATTGATTCCTCAACTTGTAAACTATCGATTTGACTGACTAACTGCAATTCCTGGTGCAATGCCTCTTCAAAGGTGATGCGACAAAATTGAACCGTGTTACCGGGTTTGAGTTGCCCAATTTTCCAAAGTTCCGATGAAGCAATCGTGGCAGGACAAACAAAACCTCCCAAACTCGGACCATCCAAACCCAAGATAATCGGCATATCTCCGGTAAAATCGATTGTTCCAACAGCATAGGCATTGTCGTGAATATTTGAAGGATGCAGCCCCGCTTCCCCCCCATCTTGCCGCGCCCAAGTTGGTTTTGGTCCAATCAAGCGAATTCCCGTTCGCGCCGAGTTGTAATGCACTTGCCAACGAGTGTTAAAAAACGTCTCAATGTCGGCATCTGTGAAGAAATCTGGCGCACCGTGAGGACCGTACAAAACTCCAATTTCCCAATGATTCGAGTAAGTGGGAATCAATTTGGGGGAAATGGATTGCGGCTCATTCAAAATCGATGTTCTATACAATTTGAGGACATCGCTCACCTGTAAGGCTCTACCGCCATGCCCACCAAACCCACCCAGGGTAAAAGTTGCTTTACTACCCAAATAATCGGGTACATCAAACCCGCCTTGCACGCTAACATAGGTACGAAAACCATTGTCTTTAATGCTACCTAACCGTAGCGTACTCCCTGCTTTGACCGCAACTGCCGTCCAATATGGAATGGGCTGTTTATCGAGACTGGCTACAGAATGCGCTCCCGTGAGGCAAATTACTGTGTCGCAATTGAAACGCAATGTCGGACCCGATAGCGTACATTCTAACCCGGCAGCCGATTCGGGATTGCCTAAAATACGATTGCCCAAGCGAAACGCCACCGAATCCATCGGACCCGAAGGTGGCACGCCAACATTCCAATAGCCTAGCCGTCCGGGATAGTCTTGAATAGTTGTCATCGTCCCTGCCACCAACACATCGATTGTATTGGGGCGGTAGATAAAGCTATTGGTAAATTTCGTTGTAATATTACCCCGAATAAACGTCGAATCGGCAATTATTTGCCGCAGGTATTCGAGGTTGGTTTCAATACCATCAATACGGCTTGAAGCAAGGGCAGTTTGGAGTCCGGCTAGAGCCTGTTCTCTTGATTCTCCATGCACAATCACCTTCGCCAACAATGGATCGTAAAACGGTGATACTTCTGTGCCAGTAGTAATCCAGGTATCGCAGCGAACGTTATCCGCAAACTGTACTTGGGTTAGCTGCCCCGAACTCGGCTGAAAATTTTTATTCGGGTCTTCGGCATAGACCCGCACCTGAATCGAATGTCCTTGCGGTTGATATTGATAGGATGCTAAATCGGGTAACTCGGATGCTGCCTGCCGTACCATCCATTCCACCAAATCCACAGATGCTAGAGCTTCGGTTACACCATGCTCTACCTGTAAGCGGGTATTCACCTCTAGGAAATAGAACTGTTCGGTATCTACATCATAAATAAACTCAACCGTACCTGCCGATTGATACTGAATCTCCTGACCGAGTTTAATTGCACATGCAAACAAGCGCTGCCTGAGTTCGTCGCTAATGTTCGGTGCTGGGGCTTCTTCAATCACTTTCTGATTGCGGCGCTGCGTCGAACAATCACGCTCGCCCAAAGCAACGACATTTCCTCGACCATCACCAAAAATTTGTACTTCAATATGCCGCGCCCGTTCAATATATTTTTCTAAAAACACACCGCTTTGGCTGAAGTTATTGCGACTTAACCGCTGCACGTTTTCAAACAAGTCGAAGAGTGTTGCTTCACTTTGGCACAACTGCATCCCAATGCCGCCACCCCCCGCCGTACTTTTTATCATTACCGGATAGCCAATGGAAGCCGCCGCTTGTTTTACCTGCTCTAAATTATTGAGCAAAGTAGTACCAGGGAGGAGGGGCACTCCCACAGCTTGAGCTAGAGCTCGTGCTTCATGCTTGAGTCCAAATCGCCGCAAT
Organism: uncultured Calothrix sp.; assembly: GCA_964242965.1. Lineage (GTDB taxonomy): Bacteria > Cyanobacteriota > Cyanobacteriia > Cyanobacteriales > Nostocaceae > JANNFJ01. The sequence goes on from CAXTCQ010000331.1 coordinate 5,394, forward strand.
TGATCGGGCGTGGGTCCAATAAATGTTATTCCTGCGTCCGCACAGGCTTCGGCAAACGCCACATTCTCGCCCAGAAAGCCGTAACCGGGATGAATCGCCTCTGCTCCTGTTGATTGTGCGGCTGCCAAAATTGCATCGATGCAAAGATAGCTTTGCGTGGCTGGGGCGGCTCCAACACAAACAGCTTCTCCAGCTTTTTGAACGTGAGCGCTGTGGGTATCGGCTTCAGAATAGACCGCAACCGAGGCAATACCAAGGCGGTCGAGGGTGCGAATAATCCGGCAGGCAATTTCACCCCGATTGGCAATTAGGACTTTGGTGAACATGGTAGGAGATCCAATTTAAGTAGTTTCCGAAACTGTCTAGTATTTTAAGCTACGTCCCAGATCGCAATCCGAATTGGCGTTGGATTGTAGGCATTACAAGGGTTATTTATTTGCGGACAATTAGAAATTGCCACCAGTACATTCATTTCGGCTTGCAAATCGACAATACTACCAGGTGCAGAAATACCATCGACTATTTCTAATGTGCCGTCTGGGGAGATGGGGACATTCATGAAAAAGTTAATGTTACTGACCAAATCGCGCTTACCCATGCCGTAGGGTGCTAAAGCCGTGAGGAAGTTTTCGACGCAAGCGTGTTGATATTTTTTGTCAAGTCCAAAGCGAACCGAGTTGCTTTCGCAACTACAGGCTCCCCCCGAAGTGTCGTGCCGTCCGCAGGTGTCGTTGAGGATGGTCATCAGCGATCGCCCATCGTTCGATATCAGTTTGCTGCCTGTGGTTAGATAGAGATTTCCTTGTGCCACTGTTGTATCTTGGGCACTATAGCGTTCGGACGTGTCGTCCGCGTTGTAGACTAAAAAATCGACTGCTTGATTGCCACCCAAATCTTCAATCCGCAGAATTTGTCCTTTTTGAAGCACGCGAGACCAGGGATGCCTAGCTGGTACTACCTCGTTGTAGATTGCTGTTTTGGGGTTGCGAATTTGTTCAACTGTGAGATTCATATTTTTTTCCTAATTTTTTTTTGATCGCGCAAAGACGCAGAGGCGCAATAGGCGCTTCGCCTTCCCGCAGGGTAGAAGAGGCGCTCTTTACGATCTAAATAGATGAAAACTTGAAAATAGTTTTGACTACTGTTTGAGCACATTAAATATGAGGGGTAAACGAACTTGAAATTTCTTTCTTTTTCTTTCTTTGTGTCCTTTGTGGTTGATTTTCTTAACCCTCAAAATTAATGACATGGAGTACTAGTTACTAAGCGAATAAAGCATCTGTGTTAGTGAAACCGCGCACTGCTTCGGAATTTGCTGTACGGCACAAATCATCGTCGGCAGGGTTGGGTGATTTCCAAACCGTGATTTGAATTGGTTTCGGTTCGTACACTTTGCTGGGGTGGAGGATATGCGGACAGTTGGAGAGAATGACCAAAACATTCATTTCGGCACGCAAATCGATGAAGCTTCCCGGTTTTTCACTGCCTTCGGTGAAGACCATTTTGCCGTCGGGTTCGATTGCCACGCGAGTAAACAAATTGATGTTGGGCATGATATCGCGCTTATCCATGCCTCGGCGCGTTAATGCTTTGAGAAAGCGATCGCGGGAATTTTTCCAGAATTCGTCTTCGCCATATTTAGCTTTATTGCTGGTGGCATTGCTGCATCCGCCAAACAAATCGTGGTAGCCAGATGTGTCTTCGGTAATTGAGAACAACACGCGCCCCATGTCGGAGTAAATTACCATGCCTTTTTTGAGGAAGGCATTAAACTGAATTTTGGCGGTATCTGCCACGTTGAGCCGCTCAATCGGGTTATCCGCGTTGTAGCAAATCATCGAAACACCCTGAGAACCGGATACATCAGTTATACGCAGGGTGTTTCCCCGTTTGATTATGTCATGCCAATAAGCGCCCCCCGGTAGCAATTCATCGAGTATGTGAAGGCTCGGATCGATTGTTGCTACATTCGCCAAAATAGATGCTTGCACCATAAAATCTTTTTGTTACGGGTTTAACGATTAGTTTACGATCTATTCGATTCTGCTCCAAGCGCTTTTCTAAAAAAAATAATTGCGATTTTGGCACTTCCTGCAATCCAGGAATGGATAGAAGCTGCCAAAAAAGAGCAAGAGGTTATAGCTGTAAATGAAATTGAGTAACTGTCGGATTTTAATAAAAGCTTGTTGGTTCAGCTAAAGATATATTAAAAAAATTTCGTTATTTTTTGCCAGGGGAGGATAATTAAAAAAACTATTCCGGTACTGCGTAAGTTAAGGTTTGCAGATGATTGGGACAACAGAAGCAGCTAAATGTTGGATTGAAACTTATCAAGAACCAACATTTGTAGGAGAAAAATTAACTTATGCTGAAATTCAGGCAAGACTTGCCAAAACTGCCTGATTTAAGCCTCAATTTGCCACGCAATACAGATAAGCATGACTCAACCTTCCACGACTACCGCGACGAATTAATGGATTTGCTGCGGCAACATGGCAAAGAAGCCATCGCTGCGATCGCATAAACATCCCCGCTGGAAAAAAGTTAGGGATTTGCTGCTGTGCCAATCCCCCTTACTTGTAGGTGAAAAAGCTCGCTGCATACAATACCTGAAGAAACTAGGGAGGAAAAGTTCAAGGGGAAAGAGGTTAATTCCCCCTTTTCTACATCTTAATTAACAGTTTGTAGATGTATAGCATTGATAGCAAAAGGTATGTGCAAACCCTCTTCTTTAGAGTTAATTACTAACTTTCTAATCCGACCTTTATTATCAAAGAAATTTAAATCAACTAACCCACCACCTTCGTGCTGGCTCTTACCAGGTGTCTTAATTTTACCCAAGCTCTTATCTAAGTTATCAAAAGCTTCTATCGATGCTATATATTCGGGAATATCAGTAGTATCTGATTGAAGTTGCGTACTTACACCAAACACCGGATATTCAAACACAATCGTTAAAGGTCCAGCCTTATATAAGCCTGCAAATAGTAACGCATCGCCGATGACAAAACTTGCAGCTAGGGTTTCTGTTTGCTCGCGTCTTAATAATGTGCCTGAATCCGCGCTCACCTGAATTTGCATACCATGACTCGAAGATAGTAAAATCGTACTCGGCAAATTTGTCAATGTCTTTTCAATTACCTGCCAATCAACCACATCATTCGGTTGAATCTCAACGTTTCCTTCCTTCGGTAGTGAGTTAGACATAAATAGGTTTTGTGAAAAAGTACGTGATGGTTGGTTTTGTTTAGCTTCAGCACCTGTAATTATCATTTTTCGCTCTCCGAATGGTATAATTTATGGAAATAAATTAATAGTTTAGTCGATGGCACTTTTCACCACGATTAAACTTTGTTGGACTGTATTTTTATTCAGCGCACCTTGACGATGAATTTTATTAGTAGGTAAAAATGCCTTAAAGTTTATGTCAGTCAAGTTTTTTTAAACTCGACATTTAGTAGACATATATATAGGAATCCTATTTGATTTTTGAAAAAGAATACGAGAAAATATGGAGGG
>CAXTCQ010000332.1:0-8881 GCA_964242965.1 uncultured Calothrix sp.
TTTTTTTATCTAAAAATTTAGGTATAAATTTCTGTTTTAAACTATAGATAGTCGTAGGGGCACGGCATTGCCGTGCCCCTACAATTTTGCCGTGCCCCGACAATATTGTTGGCAATCTAATTTTCTCTTTGAAAATGAAACAGTCCAGTTCTGATGAACGAGGTTCTTCCAAGGATTTTGGTGATTTACCCGCATGATATGTTTATAGTTATATGGCTTTATAAGAATATTGCATTAAACAAGGATTGCTATGGTTGAGTCGAGTACAGCCTTGAAACCCGGTGTCAAAGCACCATCCAAGGAAACATTATTAACACCTCGGTTTTACACTACAGACTTTGATAAAGTCGCGCAGATGGATTTGTCAACAGATGAGTCTGAATTGCGGGCTGTTATTGAAGAGTTGAAAGCGGACTACAACCGCCATCATTTTGTCCGCGATGATGAATTTAAACAAAGTTGGGAACATATCGACGGACAAACCCGCGTCGCCTTTATTGACTTTTTGGAACGTTCGTGTACTTCGGAATTTTCGGGATTTTTGTTATTCAAAGAACTGACAAGAAAACTCAAAAATCGCAGTCCGATGTTATCCGAAGCATTTGAGTACCTAGCACGCGACGAAGCGCGTCATGCTGGATTTATCAATAAAGCGATGGCAGATTTTAACCTATCGCTAGATTTAGGATATTTAACAAAAAACCGCACTTACACATTTTTTCCACCTGAGTGGATAATTTACAGCGTCTACCTTTCCGAAAAAATTGGCTACTGGCGCTATATTATAATGTTCCGCCATCTCGAAGCGCATCAAAACTATCAATTTTACCCACTATTTCGATACTTCGAGAACTGGTGTCAAGACGAAAACCGTCATGGGGATTTCTTTAAAGCACTATTGCGATCGCAACCCCAACTCTGGGATAACTGGAAAGCGAGACTGTGGGCGCGGTTCTTTTTACTATCAGTATTTGCCACGCACACGCTAACAGTTCTCGAACGGGCAAACTTCTACAAATCGTTGGGAATCGATGCCCTCAACTACAATACCCAAGTAATTGAGAAAACCAACGAAACCTCAGCGCGAGCATTCCCAGTAATTTTAGATACCAAACACCCGAAATTTTTCCCACTCTTGGAACGCTGTTCAGATATTAGCTTCAAGCTCAAACTCATGGAAATCAAGTATCGAGAAAAACCCCTACCGATCAAATTATTACTCAAATTGCCCTTGATACTAGGCGTTATTTGGTACATGCTGCGATTATTTATAATCAAACCTATCGATGCAGAAGCAATGCGTAGCGAAGTGCATTAATTGATGCTCGCATAGTCTGCTGTATGGCTGCCCGATCTCAAAACCGCCTTAATTACTTCTGCGTGAATCGTCCATTAAAGTCTACCCGATTGCGGCTCGGCAACACGGGGGGAAACTTCCCCCACTCCACTCGCATTGTATGCGTACCGACGAACTACGAACAAAGTAATTCACCCAACCAATTTTCTACTTGGAGACGCAAACGAAAACCTGCACCGTCGTTATGTTTATGCGACAGAGGTAGTAAAGCTAAAGCGCGTCGATAATCGGCTTGAGCATAATTCCAATCGCCCGATAGATGGTGCGTTCTGCCGCGTTCTGCTAAAATATGTCCTTCATATTGCTCGAATAACAAAGCGACTTCCAGATTATCAACAGCTTCGTCATATTGACCCAAGTCGCGTAATGTGATCGCACGATTTATCCAAGCCCGCGTATAGGTGGGATTCAAATCTAAAGCACGATCGTAATCGTTAATTGCCGCTTCCAACTCGCCACATGCAGCGTAATAATTGGCACGATTGTTATAGGCACTAGCTAAATGTGGATTGAGTTCGATGGCTGTATTGTAATCTCCGAGGGCTTTTTGTCGTTCGCCAAACTGAAAATAAACCAACCCTCGATTGTTGTAATCAATCGCATGTTCGGGGTGACGGTGGATGAGTTGGCTAAAAAGTGCGATCGCTTCTCGATAATCACCCTCTTGGGCGGACTTTAAAGCATAAGTTCGTAAATCGCTATCACCCACAGCAGATTTTTTGTTATCATTAATTTCCTGCGAGCAAGCATTTCCTGTAGTGCGGGCTACAGACTTTTTGGGATGATGCTGCTCGTTACCAGATGCCAAAAAAAAGTGACTATTCATATCTTCCTGCCTGAATAAGTTGCTGTGTGGGTTGAGTTGCGTTCTGACGCTTTGGTATTGCCCCTATGTCACTCGCGTTGTTTGCTTGAGTACTTGGGCGGAAGCTTAAAGCCTAAATTAAGATGTGTATCTTAATTAATGCTTCAATCTATAAATAGATACTTCATCCCAAGTCGAATTCCAGAAATAGCGAATATCAATCTGTCAGACTATCCAAGTGGTGAGAGCAACTTGCGCTCAATAGATTCCAAGGCTAAGATTTGCGACCTTTTAGCGAGAGACATTAAAAAATCATGTAATTTTAGTAAGAATAAGGCACAAAGGTTAAGGTTTTATCCTGTCCTAACCTGTAAGTGTGTGGATGAAAACAATTAGCCTTCAGTCCTTAGTCTCAATTTTTAATCAATTAGTTTCTGATTCTTGAATATTTTTTGATAATTTTTACTTATGACAGCCGCAAATTCTTATCCAAACGCTCCCGATTTAGCCGCAGACGACTACATAGTACTAGGTTTGGCAACCTGCTTTTTCAAAGAAGACGGAGAAGTTCACCAAGTCGAAGTGATTGAACCGATACCCTCAGCAGCATTAGAAGCACTCATCAAAGGCATTCCCACCTCATATAAATTTGCCTGTGGAACCACCCTTGGCAGCATAGTTAATGAGAATGATTTGCACATGCCCGCAGGCTTCCCCGAATCTGCTCAATTTGGCGACGAATTCATACCTCGAATTTTTGCAGCTGCCCGCACCTACAAGCGTCGTGAAGTTGCAAAATCGCTAATACCCCAAGGTACAACCTACAACGACTTCAAGTACTCCATCGAACGCAAGCGCGTCCTCAACGCTTCCCGACTAGTCACTAAAGACGACAACATCAAGCAACATCCCAACACCCACAAAGTCCTATAGTGCCGAGTAAGGGCGGGTACACCAACAATCCCCAAGAACCGCAAATACCGTAAGGGCGGGTTCACGAGCTTGAGCAAACGCGCACGAAAAATCTCAATCAACCCGCCCTGACTACACCAACAATCCCCAACAACCAATAAACCCGTAAGGGCGGGTTCACGAGCTTGAGCAAACGCGCACGAAAAATCTCAATCAACCCGCCCTGACTACACCAACAATCCCCAACAACCAATAAACCCCCACGACACCAATATCACACACGGGCACAAAACCATACCGGGGCGGGTTTATCAATATCTTTCATGGGTACAATAAAATCTTCGTCAACCCGCCCCTACCCGACCTACATTAAACACAACACCCAAAAACCACATGCTAAAACTTTACGCAGGCGCACGCAGTCGCGCATCAATCGTACAATGGTATCTAGAGGAACTCGACATTCCTTACGAAAAAGTCATGCTCGATATGCAAGCTGGAGAACATCGTCAAGAAGCATATCTAGCGATAAATCCCTTTGGGAAAGTACCAGCGATCGCATCCGAAAATTTCCAGCTTTGGGAATCGGGTGCAATCTTAATGTACATCGCCGACAAGTACGCAAAAACCCCACTGACCGCCGAACAACGCGCTCAACTTAACCAATGGACGTTATTTGCTAATGCGACCTTGGGGCCAGGAATTTTTGTCGAAGCGAGTCGAGAAAAGGAAATGCCCCGTTTGCTGACACCATTAAACAATATTCTCGAAAAGCAAGCTTTTTTAATGGGTGATGAATTTACTGTTGCCGATGTCGCTGTTGGTTCGATGCTATCTTATATTCCCATCATGCTCAAACTCGATTTGAGTGAATATCCAGCAGTATTGAATTACATTAAGCAAATGAGCGAACGTCCTGCATTTCAAAAAACTATTGGTGCTAGATAATTAATGGCTTGACGTAATACTTATTTAGGTGATAATTGCGACACGTATATTGTTGAAAAGAAAAGGGCGCTTGGGTTCCCCGCCCTTACACATGTATTTATTCTTAAATTGGTATAATTTTTTGATTGGATGTTCGTAGATTCAAAGCTTGTAATAATTGCTTTAGCGCTTGTTTAAAAACCTAAATATTTAGTTCAAATTCGTCTAATGCTTCCTCAGATGCACCTGCTTGTTTAAGAAGATTAAAAACTGCATCAAATTTTCGGCTTTTGGCGTACATAATAGCTGTGTTACCATGATTGTCTCGAATATTTAAGCACTTTCAGACAAAAGTTTTTAAAAACCATCAGTTTTTTGCACTAGATGCGAGCATGATAACACATGATTTCTCGTAGGGGCGGGGTCTCCCCGCCCTTTAATTCCACAAACATTAATTAAAACCATATCATCTAATATTAAATCCAATCAAAATAAAGGGCACAACAATGTTGTGCCCCTACTAATAATTATATTCTCAACAGAAAATACTACCTTTGCACAAACTCCAAACACACTCGACGGAAATCATCCCCCCGCACTTCAAAGTTTGGATATTGGTCAAAACTCGCACATGCAGGTGACAGCAACACCACTCCAGCTTGGTACTTCTTCGCCAATTCTGCTGCTTGCGGAACCGCATTACTTATCGTTTCCGCATCCACAAAGTTAGAATAGCCAACTTCTTGCAAACGCTGAGAAAATATCGGTGCTGCACTACCAATTAAAACCACTGCTGCGGCTTTTTGCTGAATTTTCGCCAACCACGCAGTATCATCCCCTTCCTTCGCTTCCCCTCCAGCAATCAAAATTGCCGGACTTTTTACCGATACTAAACCAACTTCAGCAGCATCATAATTAGTCGCTTTGCTATCGTTGACAAAATCAATACCAGACCAAGTACAAATATGTTCCAAACGATGGGCAACACCGGGAAACTCGCTAACTCCACGAGTAATAGCTTCCGGTTCGATTCCTGCCAAACGTGCAGCTGCGACAGACATCAGCAGGTTTTGCAAATTATGCGTTCCTACCATCCGTAACGCTGATGCTTGTACAATCCGCAATGGTACTGAGTCGTTAGTTATCTCTACAACCCAACCATCTTCGATATAAAAACCTTTTTCCCCAATTAATCCGTCTTTACCGCTAACACTTGTCCAGTAGGCATCCGGGTAAAGGCTTGCAGCAGCTTTACGTAAGTACGCATCATCACCATTGATTACTTGTAACTCCGAACGACTCAACAATTGAGCCTTAATGTTGTAATAATTTTCGAGGGTTTTGTGACGTGCCAAATGGTCGGGTGTAAAAGTCGTCCAAATCCCGATTCGCGGTGCTAGGGTCGAAGAAGATTCAATTTGATAGCTGCTAATTTCACCAATTACCCAGTCGGGTTGTTCGGGTGCGAGGGCAACTTCGGTAGCAGCGTAGCCAATGTTACCGCAAGCAGGTGCATTTAACGCGGCGGCTTGGAAGATTGCGCCAGTTAATGCAGTGGTAGTGGTTTTGCCGTTGGTACCAGTAATGCCAATCCAAGGCACATTATTAAGATACCGCCACGCAAGTTCCATTTCCCCGATAGTTTCGATGCCCAATTCGCGTGCTTTGACTAGCAGAGGAACATCCCAAGGCACACCGGGACTAACAACAATTAATTTCGGTAAATCCGAACCTTCGAGTTCCAGGGTATAACCCAGTTTGACAGTTATCTGTTCGCTGGCAAGTTCTGCTTGTTGTTTGAGGAGGCTGGGGGAGGTATTTTTGTCACCAAGTTCTACCTCCCAACCTTCCCTTTTCAACAATCTCGCCGCAGCAACACCGGACTTTCCCAATCCAATTACATGAGCTTTGGACATAGACTGTGGCACTTTCCCTGGTTAAGCTTCATTATAGTAGCGTTTATTTGTTACATCCGCACGACTTTTTTTTACATTCGTTATTAACTTTTTACGATACAGCCAAAGTCTGCTAAGACGCGGGCATGGTTTCGCAGCAAACCGAGTAAATACAAGCGATTGCGCTTGATTTCCGGGTTGGAATCCATCACCAAAACGCTTTCGGGTCCGTCAAAAAAGTTACTAACTGTGGGTGCGATCGCCTGTAACGCTGATACAAGCAGTTGGTAGTCGCGGGATTGTTGTGCTGCTTGAGTTTGCGGCAGTAGATTTACGAGGGCGTTATAAAATGCTGACTCAGATGGCTTTTGGAATAAGTCTTTTTGTACTAAGGGTTTTGGGTCTAATTGTTGTGTATCCAAGTCGCCTTTTGCTGCGAGATTGGTGGAACGGTTGACAGTCTCGTATATTTGTGCTAAAGCGCCGTTATTGCGGATTTGTTGGAGGAATGTAGCGCGATCGCGTGCATCCAATAAGTCCTGTAATGCGCGTTCTGTGTACTCTCGGTCGTTTTCGCCCAATACTGCATTTACCAAGTCGTAATCGATTTTTTCTTCTTGCAGCAACGTGCGTACTCGCTGCAAGAAAAAGTCTTTGAGAATGGGAATTAATTGCTTGGCATCTTTGTTATATTCGGCTGCAAAGTTGTTGGCAACTTGTTCGAGTAATTGCTGTAAATTTATTTGTAGATTTCCCGTCCAAGTAATATTAATAATTGCATTTGCTGCCCTTCGTAATGCGAAGGGGTCGGAGGAACCCGAAGGAATCATCCCCAATCCAAATATGCTGACTAATGTATCGAGTCTGTCAGCTAAACCAACTACTTGACCTGTTAAAGTTTGAGGTAAAATATCATCAGCGTTTCGAGGTAAGTAATGCTCAAAAATTGCCTTGGCGACTGCTGACGATTCTCCAGTTTTTGCGGCATACTTTTCTCCCATTACACCTTGTAATTCGGGAAATTCATACACCATATTAGTAACTAAATCAGCTTTACAAAGTAACGCGGCACGTTGAATGTTTGTACGGTCATTTTCAGGTAACTGTAACTGTGTCGATATTTCTTCAGAAATCCGGCAAACCCTATCTACTTTACGTCGCAGCGAACCTAAATCTTCTTGAAAAGTCACTGTTTCTAGGTTTGGTAAAAAGCTTTCTAACGGTTTTTCTAAATCTTTATCGTAGAAATAACGTCCATCAGCCAACCTTGCCCGCACTACTTTAGCATTGCCAACGGCAATAATATGCGATTTTTCGGGATTACCGTTAGAAACAGTAATAAAATTCGGTAATAATTCCTGGCTATTTTCACCTTTAAAAATGGGAAAATAACGCTGATGCGTTACCATTACTGTTGTAATTACTTCCGTCGGTAACTCCAGGAACTCCGATTCAAACTTACCAACAACAGCACTCGGATATTCAACCAAATTTACAACTTCTTCTAATAAATCTGGATACATTTCCGTTGTTCCGTTCATACTTTTCGCCGCAGCAAGAACTTGCTCTTTAATAGTATGAGTACGTTCATCGGCATCAACAATAACATACCCCGACCGCAGCGTTTCCACATAATCGGAAGCGTGAGCAATAGTCACATCTTCAGGATGTAACACCCGATGACAGCGAGAAGTGCGATCGCTCTTTACCATCTCCGAACCATTATCCAATTCCAAGGTCAAAATCGCATCATCCAACAGCGTCACCAACCAGCGAATCGGACGCGAAAATCGTGTATCCCCATCACCCCACCGCATCAATCGCTTACCTTCTAAGCTAAAAATCCATTGCGGTATAAGTTCGGTGAGTATCTCTGCAACTGGACGACCTGGTGTAAGTTTTTTGACAAAGATAAAATCGCCTTTATCAGTGGGACGGACTTCAAACGCAGATATTTCGACACCCTGCTTCTTGGCAAACCCGAATCCTGCGGGTGTAGGTGTACCATCTTCCTTGAATGCAGCTTTCGCTGGTGGTCCTTTGATTTCCTCTTCTTTGTCGGGTTGCTGTGTTGGTAAACCTGTAATTAGTACAGCTAACCGTCGTGGAGTTCCGTAAATTTTCACTGCATCGCTTGCGAGATTATTCTCTTCGAGGGTTTTGGGGATGCGTTGTTGCCACTGCGCTAGAGCACCGCTAACAAAAGCTGCGGGTAGTTCTTCTGTACCAACTTCTAATAAAAAATCAGCCATAGCTCAATATCTAAATCAGTCAATTTTATCAGTTTACCGCGCTTAAATAATTTCCACGTTCCGTTGTCTATTCACCTATAATCAAAATAAACGCCACCGAGATAACGGTTATGCTATCAGACCATCTCAAAATTGCGTTATTACCAAGCACTGACGAACTACCTTGTTCGGATGATATACCAGTGGATAACGAAGACCAAAATTTTCTCCCCAACTTCCTACTATTTTTGCTGAACTCGATTTGGGTACAGCGTATGGATTGGTTTTTCGGTATAGATATGGCAGTTTACCATACCACAGGTGTAAATCCTAGAGTTCCTGTAGTTCCCGACGGGTTTCTCAGCTTGGGAGTTGAACGTAAAAAAGGTGGAAAATCGCGTACAAGTTATGCTGTTTGGGAAGAGAACGAAGTAGTACCCATCCTGACTTTAGAGATAGTATCGCATACCCCAGGTAAGGAATACGACGACAAGCTCGATATCTATGCAAAACTTGGTGTTTTGTACTATATAATCTACAATCCCAATTTTTGGAGACGCGACCAGCATCAACCTTTTGAAATTTATAAATTGGTCGATAAAAACTATCAGCTACAAATTGGTGAACCCTATTGGATGCCAGAAGTCGGGTTAGGTATTGGAAGACACCTTGGTGTAGTTGGCGGTATTTCACAAGAACTATTATTTTGGTACGACGAGCAAGGAAATCGTTATTTGGCAGCAGAAGAGATTGC
>CAXTCQ010000333.1:0-8855 GCA_964242965.1 uncultured Calothrix sp.
AGATACGGCTCAACCTCTTAAAGAATCCCCTCGCCTTTAGGCAGGGGAGTGTCAAGACAATCTGTATTTATACGCCATACTCTATTTAGGTGAAATTTAGTGTAAATAAATCTAAAGTCTAAAATATACTACGACTTACCTGTAGGGTCTGCGACGTTAATCAATTCTGGGGGTTCGCTTGAAGGACGTTGAATAATTTGCTCGGTTGATGGTCTGTACTGGCGCTTAAATTCTCCCAACTGCACGGGCTGACCTGTTTGTGCCGATTGATAAATTGCACGGACAATACGAATATCTGCCAATCCCTCCTCACCAGAAGGTTCTGGGTCTTTACTAGTCAGGACGCAGTCAGAGAAGTAAAGAATTTCAGCTGCAAACTGATCGCCTGCGGGAAATGATTGTTCTTCTGTTTCTTCGTTAACGGTAATTTGTTGCTTTAGTTCACCTTTAAAGGAGTACGCTGAGTCCATCCGCAAGTCACCTTTTGTTCCCACTACCACAAAAGTGGAAACAGGTGCAGCGCCAAAGCTCGATGTAAAAGTTGCTAGGCGATCGCCCTTGAAACGCATTGTCACGCTTGTCATCTCGTCAATTTCCTCAAAGCGCTTCTCTCCGTTTTGAGCGCTAAAGGCAAATACTTCTGTCGGTTCATCTCTAAATAGATAGCGGACAGCATTAATGCAGTAAACACCCATATCGTAAACTGTTCCGCCGCCATTGGAAATTGGTTCTAATCGCACGTTGCCTTCAACAACCTGTTGAGTAAAGACAGAGTTAAAAATGCGGGGTTCGCCAATTTTACCAGAGTTGACAATTTCTACGGCACGCATGTTAGCTTTATCAAAGTGCAAGCGGTAAGCAATCATTAGCTTAACGTTTTTTTCAAGGCAAGCACGAGTCATCTGTTCGCACTCTTGCTCTGAAACTGCCATCGGCTTTTCGCAAAGTACATGAACTCCGGCATTTGCCGCTCGTAAGGTGTAATCGCAATGCAGATGGTTGGGCAGGGCAATATAAACAGCATCTATTTCGCCACTTTTGAGGCAATTATCATAGTCTTCGTAAGAGTAAGTTTTTACCCCATACTGCTTGCCCAGTTCCTGACGCTTAACTGGGTCATCGGAAAACAAAGCAACCAACTGGGAATTTTCGGTTTTGGCAAAAGCAGGTAAGACATCTTCTTGTGCAATCCAACCCAGTCCCACAACTGCATAACGAATTTTGCGCTTACCGTTTGTAGCTACCATTTTTTGACCTACTAATGAACAATTTGTTTTCAAAAAAATCGCTTTTTAAGCACGGTCTTTTAGCCTAATAATAAAAACACCTAAGCGGTCTCTCCTCTAACGCTGGTTGGTGATGCCTAAATTATTAGTCTTTCTAAAGGAATAAGTTAAGTAAGTGGGTGGGGAAATTTATAACTATGTCCGCAGCGAATGGAACGAAGCGTTAGCGAAGCTTTCCCGAAGGGTAGTGTTCAAGGGAGCGTTCCCGTTCCTCGTACAGGGGTTGCCTTAAGCGAAGCGCTGCCGTAAGGCTAGGCTAGGGTAGCAATTCGCTTGCGGTTTCGAGCATTTTACATTTCGTTACATAGTTAGATTTATTTGAACCAACCTACTTAGATGGGTAGGAGAAACCATCGTTAGGGTTGGGGAGTAGGGAATAGTGAGTAGGTTCATAGGGTCTTAGGGATTTCATAGCAACCGCCTTGACGGTTGCTATAAAAAGCGATCGCACCACCCATTCCCTACTCAGAAATGCTATCGCATCTCCCATCTTTTACCCAGTAAAGCGATCGCACCCAATTAAATTACTTTCAATCGCAGAATAAACTAACCGCGATCGCACTTTTATCACCCTACTGAGAAACGCGATCGCAGCGAATGAAATTACTTTTATTTGCTGGATATATCAAATGCGATCGCAAAAGACAGATACATCACACTTAGAACTGTAATGTATCTGTTAATGATAAATCAATGCTGGGTTGTATATAAATTAACAAATTACCAATTGAAAGAACTGTTGGGTTTAGCTTCAGCCAACATACATTACTATGAACTATTTTGGAGCAAGTGCCTCTAAGTATCGAATACCTACTTTATAAGCACCCTCTTTAAAACCACCGCGTCTCAAGGAAAGATACTCAGGAATTGGATTGGGTGCTATATCTTCAAGGCTACTAGGGATAGCAGCAAGTTTAGCGATTTTACCAGGTATACCGCCGATCTCAATATTGAAAATATCTACGCCAGCCCCACTAATAAATCCTTTGACTAAACCTTCCTCTGTATCAAAAGCTTCAAGTCTCTTCAAATCTTTTTCGATATCCCCTAATTTTTCTTTAGTCTTAGCAATCGCAGTTCCCCACTCGGCTATGATATCGCCACCTCTATTTGCAATTTCCAAAATGTTGCCGATGAATATTAGGTTCGTAACACCAAATCCTTGTAAACCACCGATTATAGCGCCTGTAACTGTACCACTAACACCAAGTACCTGTGTTTTCAGTATTTTGCCATATTCGATTGCTGCTAATAAACCACTTGGATCGGTCGCATTTACAGAATTATTACCGACATAACGGTAAAGATTAGCATCTTCTCCTCCAAATCCTATCGGGTCTTGGCTGATAAATCGCCCCAAACTCGCGTCATAATAACGAGCGCGGTTGTAATATAAACCAATCTCACTATCAAACTCTCTACCTGCGAAGGTAAATCTATCTCCCAGACTGGGATTTGTTTGACCAAGAATTTCCCCAAAACTATCGTAGTCAATACTGTTAACCAAATTACCCACAGCATTCACCATATCCCTGATAGTTCCCAACCTGTCAGTTAAATACCAAGATGTACCTTCACCTGGACGATAACGAGCAATTAATTCGTCAACATCAGTACCTGGTAAGTAGCGACTAATAACTTGTCCAGCTTGATTTAAATCTGCCCACAACTTATCCCCATCATTAACAAAATAAGTGGTTTCTCCGTTAACTGTCTTGGAAATACGACGGTTAAAGGCATCGTATTTAAATTCTACCGATTGGGTTGCGTTTCCACTTACATCTGTGTCTACAACTCCTACTAATCGATTGCGGAAATCATAGTTATATGTGGTTACAGCACTTGTAGAAATGTTGGTTTTGGTCGCTAAATTACCTTCCCTATCGTAAGTGTAGTTAAACTGACTATCGGATAATATTTGATTATTTGTACCGACTACAAAACTATTACCCGTTGGGTTTCCATTAGCATCGTAGGTATAATTTTCGTCTGGTAGTAAAGACCTGTCAGCATTAGTTAACTGGCTAGCCCGATCGTAAGTGTAGTTCGTGGTTTGTCCTTTGTAGGTTTCGCTGTTTAAGAAGCTTGCCAAATTGTAGTTATAGCTGTAGTTAGCTAAGGTAGAACCTGCACCATTAAAGTGAGTTATACCAGTTAAACGTTGCAGTGCATCGTAATTGAAAGTGCTACTACCCACAAGCTGCGTACCAGCTAAGTTAGAGAAGCGTTGAATTTGAGTGCGATCGCCTCTACTATCATAGGAATAATTCACTCGTGCTGGGTCAATACCTGTCCCTTGCCAAGTTTGGCTGGTTAGTAAATTACGTGCATCGTAAGTCGAGTTAACCCGAACTCCGAAATTATCGCTAACAGATGCTCTGTTGCCCGTTCCATCGTAGATATAATTCAAAGTTACGGGTGCTAATCCAGAGACACTAGTTTGGCTTACTTGGGTGACTCGATCCCGACTGTCGTAGTTGAAAGCAAATGTACTGTCAACATCAGTACCTTTTACCAAATTACCCACAGCATCGTAGGTAAAATTAATTGTCCGGGTTGGGTTGCTATTATTCAGCCAGTTTTCTTGAACTAGACGATTAACCCCATCGTAGGTAAAGGTACGCTGGCGACTATTACGGTCTGTAATTTGGACTAAATTATTTACCGCATCGTAAGCGTAAGTCCCCAAATTACCCAACGGGTCAATTTTACGAATTTGCCGTCCCAAAGCATCATAACCAAAGCTTGTCCGATTTCCTAATGGGTCAATTACGGCAGTTTGATTTCCTGCTAAATCATACTCAAAGGAAGTAGTGTTACCATTTCCATCTGTTATTGCTGCGATTAAACCATCTTCTCGGTAAGTTGTGGTGGTTGTGCGTCCTAATGGGTCAGTTTCGCCAATGCGTCTACCAAGAGCATCATAACCAAACTCTGTTACACCATTCAATGGGTCTATTTGACGAATTAAGCGACCTGCATTATCGTACTCAAACTTGACTGCATTACCTAACGGGTCAATAACACTGCTGATAAGTTGAGCCTCGTAAGTATATTTTGTTTCATTACCCAAGGCATCACGTTTAACTATTAACCGTCCAACATCATCAGTAACATACTCTGTCGCGTTACCATTTTCGTCAACTAAGCGGCTAATTTGACCAAATTGGTTGTATTCAATTTGTTGCGTACTGCCATCAGGGAAGGTTACTTGAGTTGGTTTACCCAAATTTGTACCGTTATAACCAAAAGTGGTGGTGTTACCATTAGCATCATTAAAACTGCTAACTCTACCGATATTGTCGTAAGCAAAGCGATTTCGTTGACCTGTAGCGTCAATTAACTCAACTAAATTACCGTTAGCATTGTAAACAAAGCGAGTTATGCGTCCTAACGGGTCAGTTTCCGATGTAACGTTATTGAATTGGTCGTAAGTGAAGCTGCGAGTATTACCCAAAGCATCAGTAATACTGCTAACATTTCCCCTAGTATCAAACTTCCGAGTTGTGCTAAACCCTCTAGAGTCAGTAATGCTAATCGGGTTATTGTTTATGTCATAGGTTGACTTAGTGACTGCACCTAAAGGGTTGATAACTGAAGTGATGTTACCGCGACTATCGCGTATTGTTGTTGTGGTATTACCAAGTGCATCGAGTTGGGTAAGAGTGGAACCACCTGCGCTAACGTCATAATCGCTAGAGATAGTATTGCCTAAAGCATTTTTAGTCGCTTTAACCCGACCTTTTGCATCATATTCGGTGCGGATAACAGCTTTACCCCGTGGGTCAATAATTTGCTCTAGATAATTGGGATTTGCTAGGTAAGTGTGACGGGAAATGAGTCCTGCTTGGTCAGTTACGCTAACTAAATTACCCCTAGCATCATAACCATAAACAATCGCTTTACCTGTGGGGTCGGTTATTTGGGTAATCCGACCTTGGGTATCCCGCAGAAACTCAACGGAAGCACCTGTAGAACTGAAAATACCGTTATCCTGGAAAGTTAAGGTATTGTTGTTACGGTCTTTAACTTCTTGCAGACCTTTAAATTGGTCATACTCGTAAGTCGTACCATCTTTGGTAGTGAGTTTATACTCCGAGGGGTTGTAAGCGAAGGGAATAAAGAACAAACTAAAACTACCATCTGACCTTTGTTGGAGGTTAATATCATCAACTTCTAACTTGTCATAAACTCCAGGGTCAGCAACAAACCGAGGTTTCCAAAATGTACCCAACAAACTACCACCAGCAATAAAGGGGTCAAAGGTAAAACCAACACGACGACCTTCAGGGTTTGTTAAATATACTTTTGTCCCAGCAGTAAAGGGATTTGAGCCAAATAGCGATGGTACACCTTGTTTTTCGGCTTCTGTTAACGGTACTGATTCTTGAATTTTGGCATCTTTAACTCCTAAACTCCAACCAAAGCCAAAATCACCAGAAAAACTACTTTGGAGTGTGTCGTAAACGCGGTTAATTTGAATGGGAATACCTGCTAATGGAATCGATAAATCAGTTAATTCCAGTCGGAAATTACCGAGCTTGTTGTCACCAGAAACACCCAGTAAAACTCCTTGCGAGTTAATATTACCGCTAAAATCTTGTGCCGTTACTCGTAGTACGTAGTTACCATTGAATAATACAGTCGGGTCAAATTGACCGATTATTGCCCGATTAACATTAGTTTTACCTTCAGAAATGGTGACAAAATCTGGGTCGGCAGCAGCCAGATTATTAATATCAACTAAGTCTAAAGGTGCGTAATCTACACGATAAAATTCGAGATTATTATCGCTGACACTACCAACAATATCTGTGAGGTTAGTAATAGTTTTATTAGTTTGGGGACTGATAATTTCAACTGTCGGTGCAGTGGTATCGCTGGGGTCAAGTACGCGCAAAGATAAATCTTTTTTAACCACATTCCCTGCGGTGTCGGTTGCAGTTGCAACTACTTGGAACACACCTGCTTGATTTAGCTGGACTGTTGCCAAACCTGCATTAATAGTGACGGGATTTCCATCAATAGTAAGGGCAATATTTCCGATACCATTATTATCTGTAGCGGATACTTGGAACGTGACACTTTCGCCGATGTTGACAACGTTACCAGTAAAGCCAAATTCTACTACAGGAAGTTCTCTATCTACACCATCACCAACATTGATTTGGAAAGTTTGGGTAGCAGAACCACCTTTACTATCTTCTACTTGTAAAACAACATCAAAATTACCCAATTGGTCAGCAGCAGGTTGCCAAACTAATACACCCCGTTCTGAATCGATCGCCATACCTGTCGGTTTAGTCACCAATTTGTAGGTAAGAACATCTCCATCAAGGTCTGTAGCAGAAGCTTCGTAGCGGAATAATTGATCGGTTTGAGCGTTGGTTGATGGTGCGGTAATAAAGTTTGGTAATCGGTTAGGTCTGGTAGTATTTTGATTACCAAAGTTGCGATTTTCAATTATTTCGCCAGCACCTAAATTAACTGCATAGGAACCAAGATTAGCTGTTGTGCTGGTTGGGAAAGTTTGTGCGTAACCATTGGGTACAATTTGACGCACAGTGTAAGTATTGGGAAGTAACCCAGTAAATTGATATTGACCTGTAGTGGTAGTTATTTGGTCGGGTTCATCTACGTCGAAAGCTGCGTTATTGTTTAAATCGAGGTATACTCTCGCTCCTGGTAAACCAGGTTCGACAACGTTTTCACCGCCTCCTAAATCGTTGAAAGTACCTAACAATTCATCGGTATTATTGAAAACCTTAGCACTAGGGTCAATAGTGATTAAATCATCATCGAGTCGATCTCCATCATTGAGCCTTGCTCCTTCTCCGACACCAAAAGCGTATAATTTAACACCTAAATTTTTAAGGTTATTGACTTCATCCGTTACGCTTCCAGCGCCACTTATACCATCGGATAAGAAAATAAGGGTACCATTTCCTGGAGTTGTGCCAATAGTTTTAAAAACTTTTTCAGCTTCTCGTAGCGCAGCTTCAAAATTTGTGGCAGAGCGTGTCCGAAGCGATCGCAAAACTTGTTCAACGTCCAAAATCCCGTTATTATCGCTATCCACAGTAGGATTTGTGACTAATTGCGTTCCACGAACACCGGGAATCATATCCCTAGATAATGCAGTACCAGCAAAATCAATAACTGCAACTCTTGCAGTTTGTCCCAATCCTTGACGAATTAATTGTTGATTGAGAGCAATAAAAGCAGCTATTTCTGCATCTAGAATTGTATTAGCTCGTCTATCTCCATTTAAATCACCAACTGGTGAACCTACAAATGGATCATCTGCACTAAAGGAAACATCTAAGATAAATACAACATCAGGATTAGCACCTTGAGCAAAGCTAGTATCCCTGACCCCATTACCATTCAAATCATCCCAAACAACTCCACTAATTCCCCCAGGAACTGTATTTGATAGCGCGAGGGTAAATGCTTGATTATCAAAGCCACCTTTAGCATCTTCAACCCCCACATTAATACTGTAATTTCCTGCTGTTTGCGTACCAGGATTCCAAGAAATCAAGCCAGTATCTTGGTCAATTGTCATCCCCTGCGGTGCAGCAACAAGCGAATATTTCAACATATCCCCATCTGGGTCGATCGCATCCACATCATAGGTATACTGTTGACGGGTTGTTACTGTGATGGGATTGCTAGTAATTACAGGTGCATAATTGCCGGATGGTTCTGGATTTGCTGATAACCCTTGGGTCAAAATTGTAAATACTTGCTCAACCTCACCACCCCGATCATCTTTAACTAATAATTTTACTTGTTGGGCACCTACTTGGTTCGCTTGCGGTGTCCACTGAATTAATCCATCAGGGGAAATTGTCATTCCCTGAGGTGCTTGATTTAACTGGAAGTTCAAACCATCTAAATCGGGATTATCGGCAACAATTTGGTAAGTATAATTTTGTCCTACAGTTGCATTCCCAACAGGGTTAGAAGAGATGCTGGGTAAACGATTTGGGTCGAGGACATTTAGTTTATACTCTTGAATATCTTCCCCACCTTTCCCATCTGCAACTTTGATTTTGAAAGCATATTCCCCAGTTGCAGGTGGAGTCCAAATTAACTTACCAGTTGTACTATCAATTGTTGCTCCTTGGGGTGCAGATACTAAACTGTAGGTGAGAGTATCGCTATCTGTATCGATTCCTCGTACTTCGTAAACATAATTTTGAGCATTGCCAAAATTAATTTCCTCTCTTCTCTCACCACCATTCAATATCAAGTTATATGTAGAAGAGGCTGGTAAAGTTAAACTCCAAGCATCTTGGGAAACTTGTCTAACTTGGTAACTTCCCGCTTGGAGATTAGTAAATTTGTATAATCCTTGTTCCGCAAACGGGTCAATTTTACCGTCCCCATTCACATCAAAACTGCGAGTAATCTGAGTTCCAACAACTTCTCCCGTAGCTGAATTGACTAATTCCACCACAAACCCATCTAAACCAGCTTCTCGCAATTGCACACCATTTTTATCAAAACAGGACTTACGCAACTGGCACAATCAGTCTCGGCGCGGCTTCGCCGCACCATCGA
>CAXTCQ010000334.1:0-8852 GCA_964242965.1 uncultured Calothrix sp.
TTTAAAATTTAAAATTATATTTATTGCTTTCTCCCCTTCCCCCTTTCCCCTTCCCCAATCATTTATTTACTCGATAAGAGGTAAAAACATGGAAATAATCAAGGATTTATTTGGAATCTTCAATATTTTTGAAGGAATTTACGAGCGAATCAAAAAAATCTTGATTCCACCTCGTGCTTACTCCTGGCAAACATTAATATATTTGAGTCTCTTTTCTGCGATTATGTCATCGCTTGCCAGTTATCCTTTCAAAGATATAATTTCATTTTTCGGATGGGTATTTTTAATTGCTGGGACATCATGGTATACCACCGACCAACCTTTACTAATTCCTGGTACAAATATGCCAATCGGAGCAGTAATAACTGGATTTTTAGTTAGTTATTTTGCTTTTGGTGGGCGTGATGATGCTAACATTACACCGCGAACGCTCGTTTGGTGGCCGACAATTTCGGCGATAATTACTGCTATCCCGGAATTTTTTGAAGGTAGTGGTATCGACTACAAACGCCAACTTCCCAAGGCTGAAATTCGTCAAAGAATTATAGTTTTAGTTGGTTGTTGCATGATATTGAGTTGTTGGCTACAACTATTTTTTACTATTGATAAATGGGTAAAATTATACCCTAGCATTCAAAGCGATGATTTTAGTCGCAGTAGTTTTATAGTTAGGACAGGACCAAAAATAGAAACTCCTCCTAGAAATGGTATAGAAATTTTAAATCGAGTCGAAACACTAGTCGAACAGCAATTAGCTGCAAGAGATTGGTCGGACGTAGAACGTTGGATACAAAATGAAGCAAACAACAAAAACAACAATAAAAGGATACCTGCTTTCGGCAGACAAGTTATTGATAAGTATCTAGCACAATATGAGGAAAGACAATTGTGGACTGTTGATTCGCGTATAGATAATAAGAATAATAAATCTAATGAATATAAATTGGATTTACTAAGTATTTGGAATGGTCCAAGTTTGAAAGCCAAAAAATACTACTTGCAGAAGTCCTGCCAAATCAGTCCAATCGAGGTGACTGCAAATATTTCAACGGTAAATATCCAGAAACCTGGTGAAAAAGTTCTCGTCGCAGAATTTCAGTGCAATCTAAAACCTTTATTTATTCAAGGTTCACCTCCACCACCTAATAATTGATAATTTGTAAGGTAAAGATAAGCGAGTAGGGAGTAGGGAATAGGGAGTAGGGGAGAATAAAATGTAAATTTACTAACCTAACTCCTAACTCCTAACTCCTAACTCCCAACTCCCAACTCCTAACTCCTAACTCTTAACTCTTAACTCCTAACTCCTAACTCCTAACTCCTACTCCCAACTTATGAATTTCAATAGAGCCTTTGTACTAGCAACAAATGTATTTCGAGAAGTGGTGCGCGATCGCATCCTTTATATTATCGGATTATATGCTTTGGTTGTTGCGGTTGCGATGCGCTTGTTGCCTGAATTTGCAGCTTCAACTCAGGATAAGATGCTGCCCGATTTTGGTTTGGCAGCAATGAGTGCAATCGGTACGATTGTGGCAGTTTTTGTTGGTACGGGTTTGGTAAATAAGGAAATCGAAAAACGCACGATTTTGATGTTGATAGCCAAACCCGTTAGTCGCACCGAGTTTATTACTGGTAAATTCTTGGGGTTATCTTGTGTATTAGCGGTGCTGGTTGCAGCAATGACCGCGATTTTCTTGCTAGCGTTGCAGGTTGCGAAAGTTTCTTACTCTATCGAGAGTATTGCGATCGCGTCTATTTTTCTATTGCTACAACTATGTTTGCTTGGTGCTATTGCTATTACTATGGGGGTTTTTACAAGTTCCCTTCTAGCTACTGCTTTAACTTTTGGTGTATATTTAATGGGTAATATTACTCAAGACTTACTCAAGCTTGGCAGCCTCAGCCGTAATTTAGGTGTCGAACGTCTTACTCAAGCTTTGTATCTTCTCTTACCGGATTTAGCACGGCTGGATTTCAAGAATGATGCTGTTTATGGTTTACACGCTTTACCAAATTCCACTACTTTAATAGCTAGCGCTCTTTACAGCGTACTTTATAGCGTTATGTTACTAGCTTTATCAATTTTCGTCTTCTCACGACGCGAATTTTAATACTTAAAGGATGTTTGGATAAAAAAGTCAACCCAAAAGCTAAATAAATCTCCCCAACCCCTATTTGAAGAGGGATTTAGGGTGATAAAAGTATTTGGATTAACTAAATAAAGATGATTTTTCAAACATCCTTAATAGACAGCTACGATTTTAAATGCTAGTTAAGCAGGAATCAATACTGTATCGATGATATGGATAACACCGTTATCAGCAGCAACATCTGGTGTTGCAACTGTAGCATCGTTGATTTTGACACCATTAGAAGCATCAATTTTCACATTTGAACCTTCAACTGTGGTCGCTGATTTCAGCTTAACCACGTCAGCAGCTAAAACTTTACCTGAAACAACGTGATAGGTCAGGATTTTCTTAAGCTTAGGAATGTCTTTTAGGAGTGCATCTACTGTACCTGCTGGGAGTTTAGCAAATGCTTCATCCGTAGGTGCAAAGACAGTAAAGGGACCCTTACCTTTGAGGGTATCAACCAATCCAGCAGCTTGGACAGCAGCAACTAAAGTCTTAAAAGAACCAGCATTTACAGCAGTATCTACGATATCAGCCATGTTTTTTACTTATTTCCTGTACATTCCGATACAAACATAAACTTCTTTACAATCGTTTGTATCTATCTTGAGAAGTATGCCTAATAAAGATAATCAAAAACAGCACAATTATCTAAGTATTGTGTATCGCATATTACTTAACACTCGCATTGGTTTTATAACTGATATTCCATATTCCAACGTCTAAAAACAAATAAATATACTTATTAAAAAAAATAAGTATATTATTTAACTAGCCATGCGTATGCGTCACAAAATCTTTATGGGCAGCTACAAGCATCTGTGCTTGCCTTAAAACATGCCCAAATAAATAGGTAGGGATTTGCCAAGCTGCAACGGTAACTTCTTTAGTAATATCCTGTACGCTAATTGCGATTAATTCATGGTCTGGAGGTTCTCCTTCAACTGCACCAGACCAAGTGAAAGCTAGTAAGAAATCATCATATCCAGGTAAAGATGCAAGTAAGCACTCTTGCGGCGCTAAGTGACAATGAATCCCGTATTCATTTGCGAGTGCTACTAGTTTTTGGTAGTTTTTTGAATTCGTCATTTGTTTTTTGCGTTGCATTAGACAGTGGCTACTATCAAATTCGCTTTACGTGAAGATTCAAGCGGCTGCTTAGAGTTGGTATTCTTTTAGTTTTTATCGAAGTTGATGTAAAAATTTTATCGCAAATGCTTAGTGGGATTAGCAACAATTGCTACTGTTCTACAAAAGTATTATTAGCTATTTTTTGAGATTTTGAAGTTTTAGTTAGGTTGATGGAGGGTGTTAACCCTCCCACCTGGCAATTAAACTACTTTCTGTTTACCCCTAAGTAGAAAGGACTAAAAAAACCGCTATTTTGTAACGAAACGTAAGGTTATTAAAACCTTCTGACTTTCTGTCTTCTGTCTTCTGTCTTCTGACTTGCGTCTTCTCTCAACGATGAATATTCACACCTACCTACAACTCCCCTTCACAACTTCTTAATCCAAAAATACTGCTTGCGGTTGATGAATTGTCCCATCGGGCATAATTGTGTCAGTTAACTTTGCATTATCTAATTTCGCTTCCCAAAGATTTGCCTCATACAGATTTGCTTGAATTAGATTTGCCCAAGTCAAATTCGCACCAGTCAAATTCGCTTGATTTAAATTCGCTTCAACCAAGTTCGCACTGCATAAAGAAGCACCACTAAGATTGGCTTTGATTAAATTTGCTTCAATTAGCGATGCTTCAATTAAGTTTGCTTCTCTAAAGTCAGCTTTCCGCAAATCTGCACCGCATAATGAAGTTGCCCACAAATTAGCTTGATTTAATTTTGCTTTCCACAAAAACGCACCGCATAAATTGGCTCGACTTAAGTTTGCACTTGTTAAATTCGCTTCACACAAACAAGCTTCGTACAAATATGCTTCTTGCAACTGAACATCTCTAAGGTTCGCGCTGCTAAGATTGGCGCCTGTAAGTATTGAACCGCTTAAATTTGCTCCGCGTAAGTCCGCACCAATTAGATTAAACCCACTTAGATCAATTCCACTCAAGTCAATTCCACTCAAGTTACACCCGCTAAAGTCTCGACGTTGGTACGATTTATCCGTAACTTGACTAAAAATTTGACTCAAAAGAAATTCCTGCTTGCCACTATGATAGTTCATAATATTGACCTTAGACTCAAGGGTGTAAAATACCAAAGATTTGTATCTATCGTACCTAGAGATTACACTCATCTAATAGTGTAGTTAGGTAAAGGAAACGAAAAAAATAGAAAAAGTTTTAGTAAATTCCCGTAAATACATCGGGAAAATACTTAATCCTCGTTGTTGGAGTGGATATAGATGTCACAATACCTTGATACAAGTCAGCGAAGCTTGATAACTCAATCTAATTTTTGGAAATGATATTGCAATTCGTGAATCGCTTTGCTTCGGTCAATAATTAAGAGGTAGTTAAAGCGATCGCCGTGATAATGCCGTTGTTTACATAAAAGTAAATTTA
Organism: uncultured Calothrix sp.; assembly: GCA_964242965.1. Classification (GTDB taxonomy): domain Bacteria; phylum Cyanobacteriota; class Cyanobacteriia; order Cyanobacteriales; family Nostocaceae; genus JANNFJ01. The sequence continues at coordinate 4,659 of CAXTCQ010000334.1, forward strand.
CTATTAATACTCACATGTGAAAATCAGTTTTCCAAATATAATTGTCTATTTTTCCGAATATATCTATCTTTAGACGTAAATTAAATAATAATTCCCAGTTCTCTAATGAGTTGAGGTTCTCAATCTCTTCAACAGCTAATTTTTTAGTTATTGGCTAATCATTTAGCATTGCGATATATTGAAAATATATATTTGGAAGTATTGTTTTAATTACCTATTTTGCAACAATAATAAATAAGCAATCGCGGCTGATTTGACTCCAAATGCGAGTATTGCGTTGCAGTTATATGCAGCGAACACCGTACTCAAAATGCATTGCTAAAACTATTAGATATTTGCTGAGTAATCGTTAAGTAGGTTAAAAAGATATATGACTCAAACTTGGCTGTGGATTGGTGTGTTTAGCATGGCATTTGCATGTATTTTTTTTGGAATCGGGGCACATAACGGTAAAAACCAGCAGTGGAAGATATTGTATACTTTAAACTTTTTTATTTGCTTGATAGCTGCTGGATTGTATTTAGCAATGGCACTCGGTCAAGGTGTTAATATTATTAATGGTCGTCCTACTTATTGGGTGAGATTCGTAACCTGGTTTTGTTCGACACCCCTATTGTTGTTAGATTTAACTTTTTTAGGAAGAACCAATATTCTAACAACAGGTAGTTTATTGGGCGCAAACGCCTACATGATTGTAACTGGTTTCATGGCAACAATTTCATCAAAACCAGTTAGCTATATTTGGTATATTGTTAGTTGTGGTGCTTATATCGCAATTGTTTACTTGTTGGTAAAACCTTATCGTAGCGAAGCACAACGCAAGCATCCTAGATCGAAGTCTGCTTTTACGAAATTAGTAACTATACATTTAGTACTGTGGACGTTATACCCAGTTGTATGGATTTTCAGTGCGGAAGGATTTAGTATTTTAAATCAGGGTGGTGAAGCAATGTCTTATACGCTACTCGATATCGCTTCAAAAGTCGGTTTTGGCTTTTTGTCTTTGAATACTTTGCATACTTTAGAAAATGCAAGGGAAGCTATGGGGGTTGAGGGTGTAAGTGTATAAGGTATAGGTAGGGTAGGTAGACATTTCACCCTACTTATTAAATAAGCACTCATAACTAGTACTCCACCACATTAATTTTGTAGCAAGATCCCGCAGGGTGGGCTAAGAAAATTAACCACAAAGTACACAAAGGACACAAAGAAAGAAAAAGAAAGAAATTTTAAGTTCGTTTATCCCTCATATTTAATGATATGAACCAAAGCGTGGTTCATATCATTAATTTTGGGGGGTTCACTCTCTGTAATTTCTTTCTTTGTGCCCTTTGCGGTTTATTTTATCAACCCACCAGAATTAATGACATAGACCACGCTTTGGTTCATATAAAAAGTTCTGAGGGGTTGCTAGATCCCCGACTTCTCCAAGAAGTTGGGGATCTGGTTCTCTCGAACAGGTCAAAATTAATGGCACGGACTACTAGTTCATACGACTTTTTTTCTATTTCTCCCCTTCCCTACACCCCTAATGACTGCAACACGTTACGTATCGTATCAGCTGGCACTTGGTCGGTAATTTTCACAGCACCAATTTGTGTAGGTAATATAAACCTGACTTTTCCAGCTTTAACTTTTTTGTCGATTTGCAATGCATCAACAATTGCATCGATATCTATTCCATTCGGTAACTGTGTCGGTAAACTCGCTTTGGAAATCAAATTATTTTGACGTTGAGTTTCTGCTTCCGTCCACATACCCAGAGACGCTGCAATTTTTCCGGCTGCGACCATACCAATTCCTACAGCTTCACCGTGAATGACCTGAGTATATCCGGTCAAACTTTCTACTGCATGTCCAATCGTATGACCGTAGTTGAGAATAGCCCGCAATCCTGCTTCTTTCTCATCTTTACCAACTACATCAGCCTTAGCTTGGCATGAAAGCTGAAGTATCTTTTCTAATAAATCTGGATTTATACTATTTATTGCATCTAGAGATGAACTAGCTTCCATCTCGGCAAAAAAGTCAGCATTCCAAATGACACCGTATTTTATTACTTCTGCCATTCCTGCCCGAAACTCGCGCACGGGCAGGGTTTTTAACACTTCTGGGTCAATTAAAACAAATTGCGGTTGATAGAATGCACCAATTAGATTTTTACCTTGAGGATGGTTGACACCAGTTTTTCCACCTATCGAAGAATCGACCATTGCTAACAGCGTTGTCGGAACTTGGACAAAGTTGATTCCCCGCAGCCAAGTTGCTGCTGCAAATCCGGTCATATCACCGATAACACCACCACCTAGCGCGACCATTGTTGAGGAGCGTTCTAAGCGATTTTCCAGAGCCGCATTGTATATTTTTTGAATTGATTCTAAGTTTTTATAGCTTTCGCCATCAGGTAAAAGGCAGGTTTTAACTTGGTAATTGGCGGCTTCTAAAGATGCGATCGCACGTTGCCCATACAGGGAAAAGATTGTTTGATTAGATACTAATAAAACTTTTTTGCCAAGTCCTAACCCACTCATCCGCTGTCCGAGTTGGTCGAGAGACTGAGGTGCGATCGCAATTTCATACGACTGAATAGGTAAATTCACATTGATTACACAAGCCATTACTTAACCTTTTCCTTCATCGCCCACGGACTTTTATTTTACTGCAATTTGGGAGAGATGAGGAGATGGGGGGATGGGGAGTGGGAAAATAGTTTTCTTTTGCTCCCCTGCTCCACTATTTCAATTAGCGTTTGCTGTTGCGTTACTTACTCCGGTAAATGAGAAATGTTCTTCAGGCACGGGATAACCAGCTTCAGCAAATGTTTCTCGAATGATTTTGTTCGTATCGAAATAAACTTGCCAGTAATTATCATTATGGCAGTAAGGGCGTACTGCCAACACTGGGCCTGCTGCATCTAATTTGAGAATCTCGATATCGGGTGAAGGTTGAGTCAGGACGTTGGGAATTTGTCTAATTCGTGTTTGCAAACGTTGGATTGCGTCGTTGTGATCGACGTTGTGATGAAGTTGTGCAACTAAATCGACACGACGGTAAGAATTGGTTGAGTAGTTTTGAATATTATCGGCGAAGATTTTGTTATTGCCGATAATCGTCATGACGTTATCGGGTGTATTGACAGTAGTCGTAAATAATCCGATTTCGCAAACTGTCCCTGTAACACCTGCTGCGGTAATAAAATCACCGAGTTTGAAGGGACGGAACATAACTAAAAAAGCACCAGCGGCAAAGTTTGCCAGTAAACCACCCCAAGCTGCACCAATTGCCACACCAGCAGCAGCTAAAAGTGCTGCAAACGATGTTGTTTCAATCCCGAAAAAGCCAAGGAGTGCGACTACCAGAATAATTCGTAATGTAACCCCGACGATATTGACGATGTAGCTAATCAGTGTCGGGTCAAGGTGTTGACTGCGAAATACTCTTCGCATCATCGAGATTGCAAAGTCTATTAGCTTCTGACCAACAATCCAGAGTGCGATCGCACCCAAAATCTTGAATCCAAACTGCATCAATATCCCTTTTGCAAGCACTCCAATGTCGTTGAAATTCATAAATTTTTATTTTTCAAATTCATTAATAAAAACAATACTCACAAAATGACACTATCATTCACAAATGCTTAGATTTTTTTTTAACAGTTATGCCGTTAATGGGTAAAAAAAATACATTTACAACCGTATTTTCACTAAGGTTTAAGTATTGAAAAGTAATGATAACTATTTTATTTGCTTCTATAAGTCGAAAAAGTAGCGCTGAATATAGCCTGCTATGAGCAATTAAGCGTTAAACTAGCTTCGGGTCAAAAAAACTATTTGTTGTATCATTAGAAAAAGTGATTGCTACTACGTTATTCCTCAATAGCACATATAAAAAAATATAAATGAAATACAAAAGAATATAGGTAAAAGTGCGATACTGCAAAAAAGTTATTTTTGGCAACAATGGACAATGCGAAGCTGTTTGGTCTACCCGCAGAAAAAGGTAGATGGTTGCTGATTCCCCTTGGCGTAATTGTCTTGCTTTGTTTGGGTACAGTTTATTCTTGGAGTATTTTTCGGAAACCTCTGGAAAAATTACTCCAGATTGGTGCAACTGAAAGTTTACTACCTTTTACTGTACTACTATAGGACTCCTATTTGATTTTTGAAAAAACTCCGTACATCTGAAGAGTGGTAA
>CAXTCQ010000335.1:0-8690 GCA_964242965.1 uncultured Calothrix sp.
GGGGTAAAGGGGGAGGGGTAAAAATATTTTTGATTTTTAACTCCTGACTCTTAACTCCTAACTCCTAACTCCCAACTCCTAACTTCCTAACACACTTTTAATTGAGTCCTCTTGACCTACTAACGATATATAAGGTTCCCGTAAATATTTACACGCTGCTGCTTGAGCATCCTCTGGTGTTACTGCTGCTATCATCTCCTGAAACTCTTGGTCAAAGCCAATTCCTAGCCCTAACGTTTCATACCAACCATAAATTTGCGCTAACTGGGCGTTTGTTTGTTTACCAAGGGCGTACTGTCCCAATATCTTGTTTTTCGCAGCTTGAAGCGCTTCGGGTTGCAATTTTGCGATCGCCAGTAAATCGACTTCGCTTCGCAATCCAAGCAGTGCTGTTTCGGTGTTTTCAGGTGCGGTTCCCATGTAAACTATAAATGAAGCGGGAAACAGCCGCGTAGGGTAGAATGCCGAGACTTCGTAGGCTAAACCGCGTTTTTCGCGTAATTCGACGAACAAGCGGCTCGAAAGCCCATTACCCAAATATGTAGATAATAATTTGAGTGCTGCGTAGTCGGGGGAATGAACCGATGCGGCTAAATATCCCAGCATGAGAATTGATTGTTGGGTGTTCTGCGGTATGGTGACTTGCTGGGGAATAGGTTTGATATCGGGTAAATTCAGTTTTGGTAATAGTTGAGTGTTTGGGGCAAGCCAATCACCAAAAATTTCTTCAACTAATCTAACTGCGCTATCAAGGGTAATGTTGCCTGCAATGCTAATTACCAAGTTGTCGGGACGAAAATGAGTTTGATGATACTTGCTTAAGTCAGCACGAGTTAAACTACTCATGGTGGTTTCATCCCCTAAAGCTGACATAGCGTAGGGATGATTTTGGTACATAATTTGGCGTAATTGCTCAAAAGCGACGCTAAACGGTTGCTCTTTTTGCGATCGCATATCTTGAATTGCTAGCTTGCGTTCGAGTTCAACTTCGAGTTCGGGAAAAGTCGGGTCGCGGATAATTTTTCCCGCGAGTGCTAAAATTTCTGGAAAGTCTGCCGTCACCGTCTTTACCGACAGCAAAAAGTAATCTGTCGTTGTGTCCGCACTCAAAGAAGCACCTACCGATTCTATTGCTTCGGCTATTTGCATACTCGCAAGTCCATCGCACCCCTTTGTGATTACTGTTGCTAGCATATGCGCTAATCCGGCTTGTTCGCGTTGTTCGTAGCAACTTCCCGCACGAACAAATATCCGCGCTGCCACAATATCCGCGATCGCGTTTTCACACACCAGCACGACAATGCCATTATTTAATACCGTGCGTTGAACGTTAGACTTTTTGAGCGAGTTGGTCATTTTTAATAGTCAGGAGTTAGGAGTTCTAGTATTAGGAGTCGATATTATGTAGGTTGGGAGCCACTGCGTTGTGCGGGTTCCCCGCATTGTAGCAGGTGGCGTTGCAGCGATAGCGAAACCCAACACTATAGTCTCGTAGATATTGGGTTACACTACGTTTCACCCAACCTACAAAACTACTAATTTTCTCTTACCTTCGTGCCCTTTGTGCCCTTTGTGGTTAAAAAAGTAAATATTATGTAGGTTGGGGAGCCACTGCGTTGTGCGGGTTCCCCGCATTGTAGCAGGTGGCGTTGCAGCAACAGCAAAACCTAACACTATAGTCTCGTAGATGTTGGGTTACACTACGTTCCAGCCAACCTACAAAACTACTAATTTTCCTCTTACCTTTGTGCCCTTTGTGCGCTTTGTGGTTAAAAAAGTAAATATTATGTAGGTTGCCAACACTATAATCTCGTAGATGTTGGGTTACACTACGTTCCACCCAACCTACAAAACTACAAAACTACAAAACTGGTTTCAACACTGTCACGGCATATTGATTTGGCGAAAGATATTCCTGTGCTATTTTTTGTAGTTCTTGAGTATCAAACGATAAAATTTGCTGCGGATATGTCACCGCTAATTCGACTTGCGCGATTGTACTGTAATAACCATATAGCCCTGCGATTTGATTGGGTGTTTCTGTTGAAAATGCATAGTCATTACACAACAACCGCTGACAGCGTGCAAGTTCTTGCTCGCTCACACCATTGGTAATTATGTCTTGCAAGTGCCACCTAATTAACGACTCGACACGCTCGATATTTTCCGGCTCCAACCAAGCATTAATTGTAAATAAACTCGATTCTTTCTGAAGTGAAAAACTACTACAAATTCCCTGTACTAATTGTTGTTCTTCGCGCAAGTCACGTACTAACCGCGAAGTCCTTCCTTCTGCTAGTAATACTGATAATAAATCTAAACCATATCCCGTTGTAAACTTCTCGACTCCAGGTGCTGTCCATGCCATCATTAACCGCGCTTGTTCGATTCGCGGTAGCATTATTTCCTGACGGCGAATACCTGCAATAAATGGCTTGGTGGTTTCCTCTCTTGGCGGACACTCACAACAGTTTTGAGCAAAATTACCAAAGGTTTTTTTTGCTAATTCCAAAGCCTGTGTTTGCTCGATTGCACCAACTATTACCACCGTCATATTTTCCGGTTGATAATAAGTACGGTGAAAGCAGCGCATTGAAGAGGGAGAATACTCCATTAACTCGCTTTCAGTTCCCAAAATTGACCGTCCGTAGGGGTGCTGCTCATAGATACTGCTAATAAGATGCTGGTATCCTACCCAGTCGGGGTCATCGCTTGCTTGGCGAATTTCCTCTAGAACAACATCACGTTCGCGGATAAATTCGTCGTCAGGAATTGCCGCATTCAACAACATTTCTGCCAGTTGCGGCAATGTTTCTTCGAGATATGACGAAGCGGTTGTGAGCGAGTAATGCACGTAATCGTAGCTAGTAGCAGCATTACTGACTCCGCCGCGATTTTCGATATTATGGTCAAATACTCCTGGAGCTAAGGAAGCGGTGCCTTTGAAAATCATGTGTTCCAAAAAATGCGCCATTCCAAACCAAGATTTTGGCTCTTGCGTGCTACCTGCACCCAACCAAATGTCTGCGACAACGACGGGTGTCGTTGGTATTTCTTGATGAATGAATGTTAAACCATTGTCGAGTTTGAAAATAGAAGCTGGAAACACTGTATTTCTCGCTGGTTGTAACAATATTTTTGTAACTTTAACCACAATTTATCGCAAATTGGAAAATTTTAACGGTTTTAGTTATCAATTTTTGATTCGATTTATACAAAATCTTTTCCGTTAGATTATGTTAAGTATTTATCTTAATTATCCAATCTAATCGACACAATCTTCACCACTTATCACTAAGTAGCTACCTGTGTATATTTTGGCTGATGTATAAATTACTTTATCAATGTATATCTTCTCACAACTGGTGTAACAATAATCAAAATACATAAGGATTTTTTTTATTGCACAGTATTGTAGGGGCACGGCATATCCAAGTGCCTCTGTATCCCTAAAAGTTGTCGGGGATGTTATTTCTCAAAAAATTAAAGCTCCCAAATCTAAACTGATTTTAGGAGCTAAAAATTTTGTTGTACCGCAACGCCGTTTTACCTAAGTTTTTGACCTGGATAAACCAGGGGGGAAACGAGTTGCCTCATTTAAAGTTTCCGAGTACAAGCTCGGTCTACTGCCACGAAGCGGTTGCTTCCCTTTTTCTTAAAGACATAGATCAAAAAACTATATGGCAGTCACCAACGTCAAAGCACAACAACCTTATTATAACCATCAAAAATTATGTTGTGTGGCAGAGCCAGTTTTTTTTCAGCTTTGCGATGAATACCAGATGGATTCAACCTTTTGCGCCACTAAAAGCGCATCTTCCCGACTCGCACTATCTAATAATACAGTCACATGTCCGAGTTTGCGCCCCGGTCGGGATTCGGTTTTACCGTACCAATGAAGGTGGGAATTTGGAATTTCCTCTATAGCTTGTCGTTTCCGAAAATAGTCAGACTGGGAGTTTTCATATCCCAGTAAATTTATCATCACCGCGCCGGGACAAATCAAGTCTGGATTTCCCAATGGTAATCCACATATCGCTCGCAGGTGTTGTTCAAACTGCGAAGTTTGGCAAGCATCGAGGGAAAAGTGCCCGGAATTATGCGTGCGCGGCGCAATTTCATTAACTAAAATTTTGTCATCTGCCGTCAGAAATAGTTCGATTCCAAATACTCCTACCACATCGAGGCTATTGAGTAAAGTTTCAGCGATATTTTTGATTGTCGAAGCGACTTGCGGTGAGATTCGGGCAGGTGCGATCGCTCGCCGACAAACTTGTTGTTCTTGTTGAGTTTCTACCACTGGATAGATGACAACTTCACCATTTACCGAACGCGCCGCAATCGCAGCAAGTTCGCGTTCAAATGGGATAAATTCTTCAAGCAGAAATTCAGCATGGGTAATTTTAAATCGAGTTTTATCGATTTTTGCTAAAGTTTGTCGTAGCTGCTCGATATCATGAATTATATAAGTTCCTTGACCATCGTAACCGTGACGACGAGCTTTAAGGACAACAGGAAACCGAAACTGGCTTAAATTAGCATCATTATTTGCAAATACCTCTGCACTAAATGCGACAAATTTGGGTACGGGTAAGCCCAAATCGCGCAAATAGCAGCGTTGATGATATTTATCTAATAATGGTGCAAGTGCTTCGAGACGCGGACGAAAGCAAACCCCACGTTCTGCCAATGTCGATAATGCTTCTAAGTCAACAAATTCGTTTTCAAATGTGATTACATCACTCTTTTTAGCGAGTTCGGCTGTCGCAACGGCATCATCGACACGCGCTTGCACGAAAAAACTCGACTTGGACATAATACCCACTGTTTGTGAATATTCTCTAGTGGGTTGTTGCAACTTCGCCACAGCAACCGCAGGGTCGTTTGCGCTAGGAGTTTGTACGATTAATTCAACTCCCAGTTTTTTTGCCGCATCTGCCATCATCCAAGCCAGTTGTCCACCACCTATAACACCAATACGTTTCATTTGCACCCTAGTGAATCACGAGTTTGAACACCTGTTTGCGAGTTCACACCACTTGCTTTGGCGCACAATTCTTTAATTTGTGCCCCATCCAATATTGCATCCGTAAAATCAGCACCTTCAATATTCACATTTGTGAATATGGCACGGAGTAATAAAGCTTCTTGAAATATTGCATCACTTAAATCTGCCCCTGTTAAGTTTACCTGATCTACCAGCGCATTCGATAAATTTGCGTTATGTAGATTAGATGAAGTCATTACCGAAGCACTCATCACCGCACCGCGCAAATCGGAGTCAGTAAAATTTGTAAATTCCATATTCGCGTTAGAAAATTCTGCCGCTTGTAAGCTTTGTCCGGAGAAGTCTTTTCTCGAAAGTTCCGCATTACTAAACGATAGCGGATGCGTCCAGTCTGCCAACGCGGGGATGGTTCCAAAAATTACATTGACTGCAATTACGAGAAGAAATGCTATCAGTCGCTGTAAAAACATATCAGGTAGCCATATTTAGGTGCATTTATTTAGCTTACCGCTTGTGGGCAAGAGGGGGAAGGGGAGAAGGGGAGAAAGGGGAAAAGCAAGTATAAAATTTCTTTTGTCCCCAACTTTCCCACTTCTCCCACTCCCTCTTGCCCACAAGCGGTATTTTATTAATTTACTTTTTGTTAATAATTTAACAACTTAGAAATTAGGCATAAAAACTCTTATCTCTCTTAGCTTTTTTCCTTAACTCTTTCCCCTCTTCTCCTTTTACGCTTTCCCTTTCCCCCTTTCCCCTCTTCCTCATGTTGCAAAGTATTAAGTTTATAATTCTCAGGTAAAGTTTATTTTCTTTTCTCTAGACCAATATATATTTGCTGTTAATCTGGAAATTAATCAAAGCTAAATTATATGGGTATTGGGTTTGAATAATCTTCTTAATATAAGTTAACAAGTGTTAAAACATTAGCATCTAAAAACAAGCGACCAATTAAGTTCCAAAGAACATCTAAACAAAAATTTATATTTTATTCAATAAACAATATGCAAAAACTAACTCGCCGCGCCGAAATAAAGCATTACCACGAACAATGGATCGAGGAATGGTGCGAGGATAACGGTTGGACGGATTTATTTATCGAACGTAGCAACAATTACTGGGCTTTTCCTCCAGGTGCAGTTATGCCCGAACCAATTCCTGGAAAAGTATTAAGGTTTATTAAGGCAGAAAAAGGAATGACCTCGGATGAAAAACTCTGGTCAATGTCAGCCATTGTTGGCACAATTATTGCTGTAATTTCCACTTATATTTTCAAGTGTCCAATGCCGATAATTTTGGCGTTTGCGTTTGATGCTGTTACAGCAGCTAGATTAGAACTTGAGGATGTTTAAGAAGAAGGGGAAAGGAAATATAACAGAGACGCGAAATTTCGCGTCTCTACATTCTAACTCTTACCCCCTCATTTTCCCGGTTCTACATTGCCGCTTAAAAATGGTTCTAGCTGTTTTTCCGTTAGCGATCGCACGAGGTTTAAGTTGAGTGGTGCTTGGCTGATGTACTTGCCGTAGCCTGCTGTTAAATAAGGGCGATATTGTTGTTGATTTAATAAATTAGTTTGGAAAAAAGCAACGCTTAATGCTTTAACATAAGTTTGCGCGATTGCCGGATCGGGACCAATCAGTTCTGCTGGGACTGGAAAGACTTGTTCTGCGGAAGCATCTAATTTTTCTGATGTCGAGAAATGGGTGCCCTTCTCGATTATGGCTAGATATTTTACAGGTGTTTCCAGCCAAGTGAAAGGAATAACTTGTTCGGGGACGGCAGGTGTAATAATATCTTCGCTACCTCCCATCAACATCACTGGGACTTGAATTTTGCTCAATCCGCTTTTGCCCAAAACAATACTATTTAATGGATTGATTGCCATTACCGCTTTGATGCGCGAGTCTTGTAGTGTAGTGGGAGTTTGAATCAGTTCGTTAGCGCGACATTGCAAAAAAGATGATAGATTTAACGAGGTATTGCGATCGCAAAATTTGCGAACCTGTTTAAAGTCAATCGTTGCCCCTGCCAATACTAAAGCTGTGTAACCACCGTAGGAATGTCCGATTGCACCAACTTGCTGCAAATTTAATTTGCCTTTGAGATTGGTAGTTGAGTTTTCGTCGGAATCGTTAAGTCTTTGTAATTGGTCGAGTACAAATTTCACGTCCATTGGACGGTCGATTAATTCGTCTGCTTCGGGTGGACTATCTAACCCAGCAAAAAACTGCTGAAATTTTTTGGCATCACTACCAGGATGTTCGAGGACTGCAACTGCAAACCCGTAAGAAGCAAGATGTCGTGCAGCATAAGCAAAAGTTTCGCGGTCTTCAGCGACACCGTGAGAAATTACAATAGTTGGAAAGGGAGACTGGGGACTATTTGCTGATTTGGTTTGGGGAACATATAAATCAACTTGAAAAACACGACTTTTACGGAAAGTATCATTCATCGGCAAGTTTCGCACTTTCCACCCAAATTTACCTGGAACACGCAAATCGGGTTGTTGGCTAAAATCGACATTTGGTTCGTTGGCAATTTCAGCATCCGAGAATTTTTTTAAAAAAGCAACAATTGCATCGCGTCTTTTGAGGAGTTGTGTCAATTCACCGAGAATTTCCTGTCCCCCAGTTAAATTTAGACGAATCGTATCCGAAGGATAGCGACGAATAATGTTAATAACATTTAAACCTTTTTCTGGGTCAGCAGCAGACAAGATTAGCGCAGCCCGAAGCGCTTTAAAACTGGTATCCTTATTTCTTGTTTCGGTTTGAATTAAGTCTCCAAAGCGTCTAACAACACTTTCTCCCAATGGCGAATATGTAACTTGTGACACTAGAGTTGCACTAAGTTTAAAGCGATTTTGTAGCAACTCTCGAAATTGTCCTAATTGATTTTTGGGGATACGACTAGCGTAGAAAGCGAAACCTTCAGTGATTTTTCCTGTTTGAGCAAACGTATCTAAGTCATCGGTCGATAAAGTAAATTCACCGAATGGCGGGTAATAAAAAGCAATGCGGTCGGCACTTAACCCTGGAGATGCGATCGCAAGTGTTGAAACTACACTACCAGCTAATGCCCCCAGCATTGTTTTTAGCCAACGTTGATTTTTGTTAACTTTCAAGTTCAAGACTTTATTTTGGTTAGCAAAAGATTGGATAAACATCGAAATTTTCCACTCACGCCCTCATAAACAAGAATTTACCGTAATTTTCGTCATGATGCGATGTTCCTTTAGAGCTGTCTTTGATTATCCAAAGAATCCGGGTTTCTCACAGAAACCCGGATTCTAGTCCTCTTGATAAGATCAAAACGTCGGACATAGACCACTACGTTTGTTATAAATTTATACTACAAGCTGATAGCGACGAATATCGGGTGCATTTGCAACCAATCCATCAAGCTTTGCTGCTGCTGCCACGAAATGCGGTGCAGTAAAATGTTCTTCCAGCGCTGCATCTGAAATCCACTCTTCGACAAAAGTAAAATCCGTTGAATCAGATTGATTTTGCAAAAGTTGATATTTGATGCATCCAGCTTCTTTTCGAGACGCTTCGACTAGATTGATTGCCAAAACCTTAAATTCATCTTCTTTACCGGGTAATGCGACAATACGGGCAACAACGCGAATCATAGAGAAGGGAGTAGGGAGTAGAGGAAAAAGGGGGAAAAGGGGGAGTAG
>CAXTCQ010000336.1:0-8578 GCA_964242965.1 uncultured Calothrix sp.
CACCCTTTGGAAAGTAGCGCGTAACCGCAATCTCCGCATTAGCTTGGAATTAATGCTGACACCGATGTTAGAAGGAATGGTCGAAGCACAACAGCATCAAGCTGAAATTCTCGAACAATGTGCAACTTGGATGGATGAAGGAAAACTCAAGATTCATGTCACCCACCAGTTACCGTTAGAAGATGCTGCGATCGCTCATCAATTACTGGAAACAGGGTCAATTGCAGGTAAAATTATTCTACTCATCAATCAATAATCGAAAAAAAACTCCAAAGAGCTAAAGAGCATTACGAACAATCTTATGAATAATGCCAAGGCAAAGAATCATGACACATGATATTAAGGTAACAACTAGCAGTGGTAACGTATTTGCTGATTTAGGCTTGCCTGATTCAGAAGAGTTACTTATAAAAGCGCAACTCGCACAAAAAATTAATGCCTACATTACTGCAAATAAAATGACTCAAGCTGAAGCAGCTAAATTATTAGGAGTTGACCAACCTAAAATTTCTGCTTTGATGCGAGGTAAACTAACAGGTTTTTCTTTTGAAAGACTGTTTAAGTTTATTAATACTGTTGGTAGTGATGTGAAAATTACAATCGAACCAAATTCTGGCAATAACGCTCGAACTACTGTTTGTTGTTAAATTTTGAATAGTTATTGTCTAAGTTGAGAATTTTTAAAATTTCTCAACCTTTTATTTTTGAGTATTAGTTGAACTTGCATTCTCACAACCGCTTTACAAGCCCGAATCTCTTCATTTATGATATCCCTAGATGCTCTAGCGCAATACTTAAACATCTTTTTCAAAGTTGAATCCTACAACGAAGATGAACGCGGTGGAGTATATTTACCTACTTCCCGCCTAATCAACCGTTTAGGTTTAGCATTGGAACCTTGGGATGGGTTGTACGAATCGGTAAAAACACTTTCTCTCGACGCCCTATTCTTACATCGTCCGTGGAAACTTGAAACAGAAAAACTTCCACCCGATTTTGGTATTATTTCCTACCATCTCCCATTCGACGAAGTTTTAACGCTAGGATTTAATCCTCGCTTGGCAGATATTTTGAATATGTCAAATTTGGAAATCTTGGGAGAAAAACAAAATAGGGCAATTGGAATGATTGGAAATATACCCAATCAAAGTTTTATAGAACTATGTACTTGTATTAATCAAGTCTTTGGGACATACGAACAAGTACAGCCTTACTCACATGAAGTAAGCAAAATTGCTGTAGTCGGGGCAATGACAGATTTACTAGTGAGAGAAGCAGCTTCGCGTGGTGCTAATACTTACATTACAGGGCAGTTGAGACAGCCAGCAAAACAGGCACTAATCGATACTCAAATTGGGTTTATTTCTATCGGTCACTATCGCAGTGAAATTTGGGGTTTGCGCGTCCTTGGTAGTATTTTGCGGCAACGATGGTCGGATTTAGAAGTGGTTATTTGTTAGTTGTCAATGGTTAGCGGTTAGTTGTTAGTGGTCAGCGGTCAGTGTTTAATTTTTTAAAGTCGAATGGCACTAAATTAACATTTAGCGTCAGCTAAATTTAGCTTTTAGCACAAAATTTATTTTAACGCATTAATAAGAATGCCATTCGACTAAAAGTCGCTAACTTTTAGATTTGTTCGCAATCTGAAAATATTAAATTCTAAAACCAATGCTAATAACCTCGTAGCTGCATCAAAGCTTGAAACTGCTCATCTTGACGAATTGCATCAAACTCAGAACTGACTTGAATCATTTGCAAATACTTGTCCGGATGCACGCTAATGCAGTTACGCAAATTTTCTACTGCACCATTAACATTATTTAATGTTGCATAACAGCGAGCGTTATTATACCAGATAACATCATCATTTGGAGCCAAATCCAATGCTTGATTGTAGCTGTAAATTGCATCTTCGTAACGTCCTAACTCTTCCCACACCATGCCACGATATAACCAAGCTCGATAAAATTGTGGTTGAATAGCTAAAGCGCGGTCAAAGCTGAGAATCGCCTTTTCATAACGTCCCCACTCATTCAAATTTACACCGCGATTAAACCAAGCCAGTAAATTTTGAGGATTAAATTCGATCGCACGGTCGTAACTATTGAGCGCATCTTCATAGCGTCCGAGTATTTTCAGGACATTACCTCGATTGTACCAAGCCCAGTATGCGTTGGGCTGTAACTTCAACGTCCGCTCAAAACTTTTAATTGCTTTTTCATGCTGTCCCAAATCGCACAAAGTCAAACCGCGATTGTGCCAAACTGTTGCGGAATTTGGGTCAAACTCAATCGCACGGTCAAAACTATTGAGTGCATCCTCGTAACGCTTCAACTTACCCAGCGCGATCGCTCGATTATGCCAAACCCAACAATCATCAGGCTTTAACAGTAGCATCCGATCGAAACAAGCGATCGCCTGAAGGTGCTGTCCCATTGAACCCAGTGCAAACCCTTTTTGAAACAGTGCTTCGGGATATTCAGACTTACATCGCAGCGCTTTATCGAAACTTGCGATCGCAGCTTCAAACTTCTCGACCTTATTACGGCGCAATCCTTGCTGGAAAAAAAATTCCGCCTCCAGATTGAAAGTAAGTTTAAACGAGTTTGGCATCATACTTTGGGAAGAGTTTTTTTTACATTTGTCATTTATAAATCATACTACGAGTATATAGCCTAAACAGTAATAAACTGATACACAAAAGAATTTTTTGTAACGCAGCAACTGTGCGTAAGTATTTTTGCTTATTTTTCACTCTTATGAGTCAAAGAGATGAAGGTGTGTTTCTTTCGGGCGCAGCCTACAAGAAAAGAAAGTATGCGACTAATGTAACTCGATGGCATGAGAACTTCTATTAGCTGCAAATTTTACAGTATTTATTTTCCCAAACACATATATAAAAAAAATAAAACCAACAAATTTACCCACGATATTGTAGGGGCACGGCATTGCCGTGCCCCTACAATCTGAACTTACACGCTGTACTTTATTTAGATGAAATCTGCTATATTCTTAATCAACTATCGGTTTAATATAAAAATTATATATGTGCCTGCGTGGAGTATTAGGAGTGAGATATTCTGACGTAGAAAGAGGTTCAAATACATAAGAATTAAATTTATTTAAGTTTTCACATTCAATTACAGGAAAAGGCTTATATTCGGGTACATCATTCCAACCAAATACAAGAATACCGCCTTCGCGTAATGCTTGAAAACATTGATTAAACGATTCTTCAGTATCTTCCTTTGTATTGATTCCATATCCGAATACACCATTGTAAATAATCAAGTCGAAATAACCTGGTTCAATATACTTACTCAAGTTATTCAGACTATCGATAATATGACGTTCGGAACCATATTTTTTTTGCCTATCATCTACTTCTATTGTCCAATACTCCTTCGATTTAAATAATTTTTTATAAGGATTTGTGTACCAATCGCAACCAACAAACAGAATTTTATGAAATTTCTGCAATCCGTTAAAATAAGGAATAATAATATCTTCCAACACCAAACGGTCAGGTGAATTGTGGTACAAATCAAATCCACGCAGCCGACTGACGGAAAGCATATGAACTGTACTCCGAATTTTCCGAACTAATGAAGATGGTTTCATTATTTATAAATTTGCTTCTTTAGCGATAAACATATCTAAAAAATTTATACCAAAGTTCCATAATAAACAAGCGCGATCGCATAAAGGAAATCTAAAATGAGCAAACTTCAATAAGTTAAAATTTATACTCGTAGAATATGCGACTGGACTGGGACAGGAGGTTAAAAACTGCACTTATATAAAGATTGCGATCGCCCGTATGAAGGGTGCTTCGCACCATCGCACTTACTCCACTACGTCCGGGGGAGTATCGCTCGTATGAAGGCTCATTTGAGATAATTTAATTAAGTTATTTGGCGATAACAAGGAGTAGCTTATGAAAACTGGCAATCTCAGAATCAATCAGCTTTCACCCAAGACTTATGAGTGGTATCTTGCCTATTTACAGGCTATGGATACTAAAAACGTTGAACGGTACGGCACGTTTTTAGCAGATGATTGTATTATGCAGTTCAATAATAACGCTCCTATTCAAGATAAAGCAGTTGTTGTGCAATATCTCTCTGATTACTGGGCAACTTTCGATAGTATAGAACACGATTTGCTGAACATTTACGGTACAGATTCAGCTTTTGTGCTTGAAGCCTTAAATCATTACAAGCGCAATGATGGAAACAATGTAACACTAAGGGCAGTAGCCTTTACCGACCGTAATCAAGAAGGTTTAGCGACTTCTGTCAGACTCTACACAGATACAACACCCTTGTTTGCATAACCGCAGCTTAACGGCTTCAATGTATGCTCCACGCTGGTTTGAAACGTTTGAAACGGTCAATGCTCACGCGCCGGGTGTCAACACGCCGATGTATCGCTCAGAGGGGCAGCTACGCTCAACAAATTTCAAATCCGTTGAAGAACAAGATAGGGTAGTTAGTGGATTTCTGCCCCTGAAGGTTCAGCCCTTGGTTACAATGCGATTTATATAGCGTGATTATGAAAACTTTAGGGATTGGGCAATGCTGGGCTATTATCGCAATCCTTGTAGATAACATGGAATGAAAGAATTGCAATCCCGTTTGTTTTTAATCAGAAATATTTGATAATTAGTCTATGTAAAATACAACTTGTAATAAAAGTAGGCTAAGTTAATTTGATGAGACTCTTACGAATCTATGTAGACACATCCGTAATTGGAGGTTGTTTAGATATAGAATTTGCAACAGAATCACAATGTTTAATAGATTTTATACGCAATCATAAAGTCGTGATGCTTTTGAGCGACTTGGTAATTAGTGAACTGGTAAATGCTCCCATCGATGTCCGTGATATATTAACATCAATTTCGAGTAATGCTATTGAAAATGTTCCGTTAACCGAAGAAGTGATTGCTCTTCGAGATGCTTATATTGCCGCAGGTATCGTCACTACTAAGTCTATTAACGACGCTACTCATGTCGCAGCCGCTACAGTAACGAGGGCTGATGCTATTGTCTCGTGGAACTTCAAACATATCGTTCGACTTGATAGAATGAGAGCATATAATCAGATTAACCTGCTTAATGGTTACGGAATTTTAACAATTGTATCTCCTAGAGAGGTCTTATTTGATGAGTCAGACGAAAGTTGAAAAAGATTTTGATTGTTTAGCGTTTAAACAAAAAGCTCAAGAAAGAGCCTTTGAGGAAATCAAAAACCTCACCCCAAAAGAACAAATCAAATACTATCGTACCATTGCTGAATCTAGTTCTATAGGTGATTGGTGGAAATCCGTTAAAAATAAGCCTAGTAGTAATGAGAAGTTCTAGCTGCTTTTAGTTGGTTTTGATGACAAGGCACGTTCGCGTTAGTAGTCAGCAAACAATAGACAAGCTTGTATATCTTCTTGATTATAGTACACATCACTAAGCGGTATTGTTTTGTAACTGTAAATTTATAATCCTAAAAGTATTCTAGAGACGCGAAATTTGAGCCAGCGTGCCCTTGGTAGTTCCCCCGTGGTAGCGTAACCGCGTCGCGTCTCTACAATGTTATCTAACTTTATCGCGCACTTGAATACAAACCTAGTTTTTCCAAAACAGGTTTAGTTGAAACTATATGTCTTTCCAAACCCAATGCTTTTGGGCTAATTCCTAATGCTAAAGCTACCAACTGCGGCAAATGCAACACGGGTAAACCTAACTTATTCCCCATGACTTTTTCGACTTCGGGTTGACGCGAGTCTAAATTAAGGTGACACAAAGGACAAGGTGTAACAATGCAATCTGCACCCGAATCGATGGCATCTTGAATGTGGGTTCCTGCCATTTTAAAAGATTCCGTCGTCGCATAGCTCGAAAGGGGCCAGCCACAACATTGGGTTCGTCCTCGATAGTAGATTGGTGTTGCCCCAACTGCCCGAAACAGGTTTTCCATCGCTTCGGGTTTAAAGGGGTTGTCGTAGGGACTGTTTTTTTGAGCGCGTAGTAAGTAGCACCCGTAAAACGCGGCACATTTAAGTTTGCTCAATTTGTGAGTTACACGTTGTTGAATTTCTTCCATACCATAATCTGCCACTAATGCATACAAAAGATGTTTAACTTCGGTATTGCCGCGATATGGCAAACATCCTTCTTTTTGTAACAAACCATTGACTTTATTGAAATAATCTGGATTGTTTTGTTGACTTTCTTTAAGCCGCTCGTCAACATGACCGATAACACCTTGACAGGTGCTGCAATGGGTTAGTAAAGGCAAATTTAATGATTCAGCAAGAGCAATATTGCGAGCATTAACCGTATCTTCGAGTAACTGCGAATCTTCTTTAAAAGTGCCCGAACCGCAACATGAAGCTTTTTTAAGTTCGATTAACTCGATTCCCAACGCCTTAGCCAGGGCAGATGTCGCCAAATGTAGCTCACCGCAAGCACCCTGAGCAACACAACCGGGAAAATAAGCGTATTTTAATGACGACTGCTTGAGCATAGCAATTAGCTTTAGTTAATGAAGGAATGTGTAGGAGTTACCCCGACAATAACTGTTTTATCATTGCTTGCTTCGTGTCGGCAGTAAGATTGCTTATTATTGATAAAGGGAATTAAAGCAAATTTAATCAAAATTGGAAAGCAAAATCCTTGAAAAGGTATATGCCATTTCAAAGTTTACGCTAAAAGCATATACGGGCGATCGCGCTTTCCGCTAAGATGTATATGCAAAAAAACCTGTATTTCATTCATCGCGGACTATAGCAACTGGTTGAGGAATTTCATCTATGAGCCAAACGGAAGTTTTTGATAAAGTGAAAAAAATCGTCGCTGACCAACTCAGTGTCGAGAGTGACACAATTAACCCCCAATCGAATTTTGCCAACGACCTTGGGGCTGATTCCCTCGATACGGTGGAACTGGTAATGGCTTTAGAAGAAGAATTTGATATTGAAATTCCCGATGAAGCCGCTGAAAAAATCACTACCGTTCAAGAAGCAGTCGATTATATCAACAACAAAGTTGCTGCTTCCGCATAACGAGGGAGTAGGGAGTAGGGGCGGGGAAACCCCGCCCGTACAGGAGTAGGGTAAGGGGGAATGGATAGGGGGCAAAAATCAAAGGTAACTAATTAACTCGCTCCTTAATCGCTCTTAACTCAATCACTTTTTCCCCCCTACTCCCCTACTCCCTAATCCCTACGGACTAACTCCTATTTTTGAAGAGCCACCATAACTATCGTCATGACAGAAGATTTTAAACGTAAACGTGTTGTTGTAACTGGAGTTGGCGCAATTACACCGATTGGTAACACACCGTCGGAATATTGGTCTGGATTGATGAGTGGACGCAACGGTATTGGCGAAATCACTCTATTTGATGCATCGCGCCACGATTGTCGCATTGCTGGCGAGGTTAAAAACTTCGATCCGCAGGCTTACATGGACCGCAAAGAAGCCAAGCGTATGGATCGATTTTCCCAATTTGGGGTTTCGGCTGCAAAACAAGCACTTGCAGACGCGCAATTAGTTATCAATGACCTGAACGCAGAACAAATCGGTGTCATGATTGGTTCGGGTATTGGTGGCTTGAAGGTGATGGAAGAACAGCAAACTATATACCTAAATCGAGGTCCCGATCGTTGTAGCCCATTTATGGTGCCGATGATGATTGCTAATATGGCATCCGGTTTAACCGCAATTCAAATTGGTGCCAAAGGTCCCAACTCCTGCCCGGTTACTGCTTGTGCGGCTGGTTCCAACGCCATCGGCGATGCATTTCGTCTGGTTCAAAACGGATACGCCCAGGCAATGATTTGCGGCGGTACTGAGGCTGCGATTACACCTTTGTCAATTGCTGGTTTTGCTGCATGTAAAGCAGTCTCGCTTCGCAATGACGACCCAACTCATGCTAGCCGTCCATTTGATAAAGACCGTGATGGCTTTGTAATGGGTGAAGGTGCGGGAATTCTAGTATTAGAAGAATTACAACATGCACTCTCGCGTGGCGCACGTATTTATGCGGAAGTTGTTGGTTACGGTATGACCTGCGATGCCCACCACATAACATCTCCGCCACCCGGTCACGAAGGTGCTGCCAGAGCCATGCGTATGGCATTAAAAGATGCCAGTATCACCCCAGACATGGTGAGCTATATCAACGCACACGGTACGAGTACCCCAGCAAACGATTCAGCCGAAACTACTGCGGTTACGACCGTTTTTGGCGACTATGCCCGCAAACTCGCAATCAGTTCGACGAAATCGATGACCGGACACCTTTTAGGCGGTTCGGGTGGTATCGAAGGAGTCGCAACAGCGCTTGCGATCGCAAATGACCGAATTCCACCGACAATTAACCATGTTAACTCCGACCCCGATTGTTACCTTGATTACGTCCCGAATACGAGTCGAGAACTAAAAGTCGAAGTGGCACTATCCAACTCCTTTGGCTTCGGCGGTCACAATGTCGCGCTAGTCTTTAAGAAGTACCTCTAAAGGGAGTTAGGAGTTAGGAGTTAGGAGTTAGGAGTTAGGAGTTAGAAGTTAGAAGTTAGA
>CAXTCQ010000337.1:0-8573 GCA_964242965.1 uncultured Calothrix sp.
GGAAAAGGGGCTACTTCTAGTCTATACCCTAACCGCCTTGGCGGTTGCTATAAATTAAAGTACATCTTCTTTATATGACACTACATCCAAAGAATCATTGGGCAATACCTCAAGAAACGGCACGAGTCGCACAGGCATCTTTTCCCAAAGGGAACTTGTACATGAAAATGTATGACGAGCTAGGAGCGTTATACGAAGATAGTGACTTTAAAGAACTATTTCCAGCAAAGTGTGGAAAATCAGCAATATCTCCAGCTTTTCTTGGATTAATAACAATAATGCAATTTGCAGAGGGATTAAGCGATGTTCAAGCGGCAGACGCAGTACGCAGTCGAATTGATTGGAAATATGCGCTTGGCCTAGATTTAACGGATTCGGGTATGGATTCAAGTGTGCTTGTGGAGTTCCGGTCTCGATTGTGCGAGCATGAATTATCAAACAAATTGCTGGATTTAATGCTGTTACGGTTTCAAGAAAATCATTTAATCAAACATCGAGGTAAACAACGTACAGATTCAACTCAGGTATTAGCAGCAATCCGTCAAAACGGCTCCCAGAAAATTAAAGTTGAGGCTTCGTGCGGAGTATGATGCACTCAAACAGCGTCGTAACCAACAGGTTACAAAAGAATTTGAAAAAGATTATTCCCGTCGATCTGGAGTTGAAGGTACTATTTCTCAAGCTGTAGGTCGATTTGATTTACGACAAACCCGATACTATGTGTATCGAGTTCTGAATACAGAGAAAATAAGCCATCAATACTGGCTAGTACTCCATGTCATAAGTTTTGAGGGGTAGCTGACCATGAGCGTGAGAACCAAATCCCCGACAACTTCTGCGAAGTCGGGGATTTAGCAACCCATCAAAACTAATGACATGAACTACCACGCCTAATTAACCCCTCAAAATTAACCACAAAGGTCACAAAGGTCACAAAGAAAGAAATTTTAAGTTCGCCCACCCCTTCGGAGCATCGCATCTCCTCAATACTAAAAAATCTGCAAAAATAATACTCGTGTGTGAAGCGCGGACAATCATCCTAAATACCCATATCTACTGACTTAGCACGGCAAATAGAGCAGACTTTCACCGATTCCGTAGTGCTAATTTTAGCTGCAATCCGCCTAGAAAAGACCCTCCAACACCTATGGGTATCGCACCATCCAGGAATCGGATGTATCGCCGCCGCTGATATTGTCGTTGGCATCGTCGGTTACAATACCGTTTACGAATGTACGAAATTAGGTGTACCTTTAGTAGCGATCGCATTACCAAGATTATACGACCGTCAAGCCAAAAGGGTGGCAAAAACCTATCGGGTGCAAAATACCCAGAGTGCTATATCTACCGTTAGAATGCTTCTCGAACAACTTGATTCCAACCAAGTTAGACCCGCACCATCTTACTCGAATCGGGCAATCCAAGCATTCAATTTTATCGAACAAATGGGAGTAGGGGAAAGAAGGGGTAAAGGGTAAAGGGGAAGGGGAAAAAATAAAAGCTTAATTGTTCACTCCTAACTCCTAACTCCTAACTTCTAACTTCTAACTCCTAACTCCTAACTCCTAACTCCTAACTCCTAACTCCTAACTCCTAACTCACATTAGTCAATTTATCGCCGTGAAAATACTGCGTCGTCTAATACCTTTTCTCGATGATTCTGTTAACAGTTGGGCAGTAGAAGCCCGCTTGTTGCGCTGGTTAACAATGATTTGGCTATTTATTGGATTAGCCGTCCTTTTCTCCGCATCTTATGCAGTCGCTGACGACAAGTACAGCGATGGATTGTACTACTTCAAACGCCAAATCCTTTGGGTAATCGTCGGCCTACTCATATTTAACATTATTGTAAGTACCCCAATCCGCAGGATATCGGGCATATCCCAATGGTTAATATTTTTAATGTTAATGTTAATCTTTGTCACCCTTATTCCCGGACTCGGCAAAAGCGACTTAGGTGCAGCGCGGCGATTAATGGGACCGATTCCCATCCAACCATCAGAACTAATTAAACCATTTCTAGTTATTCAAAGTGCGAGATTATTCGGTCAATGGGATAAACTAACTTGGCGAGTCCGTTTTACTTGGTTGGGAGTTTTTGCTTTAGTTGTTTTAGGAATCCTTGCCCAACCCAACCTCAGTACTGCTGCACTTTGCGGAATGACAATTTGGTTAATTGCCCTTGCCGCTGGTTTACCCTATAAATATCTTGGTGGAACAGCAATCGGCGGAATTGTCCTGGCAACATTAAGTATCAGTTTCCGCGAATACCAGCGCAAGCGGGTTATGTCATTTATCAACCCTTGGGCAGATGCGACCGGAAATGGTTATCAATTAGTGCAAAGCTTGCTTGCAGTCGGTTCAGGTGGACAAGCGGGTGCAGGTTTCGGACAATCGCAACAAAAACTCTTTTATCTACCCATTCAAGACACCGACTTTATCTTTTCCGTCTTTGCCGAAGAATTTGGCTTTATTGGTTGTATGGTACTTCTGTCAATGCTGGCACTATATGCCACCTTGGGACTAATCGTTGCCATGAAAGCAACAAACTCAACTTATCGACTCGTCGCAATTGGTATTACCGTCGTCATGGTCGGGCAATCACTGTTACACATCGGCGTTACCACAGGTGCATTACCAACCACAGGTTTACCATTACCCTTGTTTAGTTACGGTGGTAACTCAATGATTGCCAGTTTACTTGGCGCAGCATTATTAATTCGCGTCGCTAGAGAAAGCAGCGAAGCCGAAGTAGTCCCCATCCACGCCGAATTACCGCGTAGTAAAAAACGCAGACGCATTACAACTTCACGGTAATTAAACCCTTCGTTTAACCCAAATACCAGTGTAGAGACGCGAAAGAAAGCGTCTCTTTTTCATTGGCATGTCTGATGCGATACCCGTCTGGAATAAAAAAGCTATGGCTACTTGTCATCACAATTTCCAGTTTGAATGCAAATGTATTTCTCTTATCATTCCCACCCAAAAGGAAATTCATATCAGAGAACAACCCCACTTCATTGCTAAAACTACGTTAAAATTCAAGCAGAGCAAGCATTCTCAATCAAAACACCCATGCTGGAAACTCTGCAAACCCGACTCTACCAACTCGAACACTTCGCCGATACACTTGTTGCCACCCAACTAACGCACTTGAGTTTTCTCAGTATAGGTGTAATATTTTTAGCAGGCTTGCTTACCAGTCTCACACCCTGTATGCTGTCGATGCTGCCCATAACCATCGGCTACATCGGCGGATACGAAGCCAAAAACCGCCTCCAAGCTGCTGCCCAATCAACCTGGTTTGCCCTTGGTTTAGCAACCACACTCGCAGGATTGGGAATTATCGCCGCTGGCTTCGGCAAAGTTTACGGACAAGTTGGAATCGGTTTACCAATAATTGTTAGCGTCATTGCTATTCTCATGGGGTTAAATCTCCTCGAAGCCCTACCCCTGCAACTTCCATCCTTCGGCGGCACTGATTGGATATCCGCAGAATTACCGCAAGGAGTGCGGGCATATTGTATCGGTTTAAGCTTCGGTTTAGTTGCTTCGCCATGCAGCACTCCCGTATTAGCAAGCTTATTGGGATGGGTAGCGAACCGACAAGATTTAGTACTTGGTGCAGCGTTGTTGCTTGCTTACACTGCCGGATATGTTGCACCATTAATTTTGGCAGGTACGTTTACAGCGTCAATCAAAAAAATCCTCGAATTGCGCCGTTGGTCGGCTTGGATTAATCCTGTTAGCGGCGTATTATTAGTAGGATTTGGCGTATTTTCATTACTTTCTAGAATCCCTATTGGTACTTTTTAGTTAAGGGCTAATCGTAGGGGCGCACGGCTGGCTTTGCGTCCGTTATTGTTTATAATGTGCCGAGAATCAATGGTGCGTTACATATCCTCGGTGCGTTACGCTGTCGCTAACGCACCCTACAATTATTTCAAGGAAAATAATAAAAAAATTTTAAGTCTTTATTACCTACTCCCTACTCCCTACTCCCTACTCCCTCCCATGACTGCCGATAACACAAATCCAAAAGAATTAAATTGGTGGATATTTCTTAAACGTTCCTTGCGGCAAGATTTACTACCCATATTGACCGATTTACGATTGGCAATAGTAATGCTGCTGGTAATTGCTGCCTTCAGTATTAGTGGTACTGTCATCGAACAAGGTCAATCACCTGGCTTTTATCAAGCAAATTATCCCGAACATCCGGCTTTATTTGGCTTCCTCACCTGGAAAGTTATTCAAGTTATTGGCTTAGACCATGTTTACCGGACTTGGTGGTTTTTAGCGCTACTTATTCTATTCGGTACTAGCCTCACCGCTTGCACTTTCACTCGCCAATTACCAGCACTCAAAACTGCCCGTCGTTGGAAATTTTACGACCAACCGAGGCAATTTCAAAAACTTGCGTTGAGTGCGGAATTTGATAACGCTTCGTTAACTGTACTACCAGAAATTCTCCAAAAGCGTAAATATCACGTTTTTCAAGAAAACGATAATACTTTTTATGCCCGTAAAGGACTTTTGGGAAAGATTGGACCTATCATCGTTCATATCGGCATCGTTTTGACTTTGCTGGGGTCGATTTTTGGTGCAATGAGTGGATTTATGGCCCAAGAAATGGTTCCTAGCGGGCAGACATTCCAAATTCAAAATATCATTGATGCTGGACCTTTCGCCGCACAAGTTCCCAAAGATTGGTCGGTGCGTGTCAATCGCTTTTGGATTGACTATACTCCTTCTGGTGGTATTGACCAGTTTTACTCGAAGATGTCTGTGTTGGATGCTGAAGGTAAGGAAGTTGATAATAAAACGATTTTTGTTAACCAACCTTTACGTTACAAAGGCATTACTTTTTATCAAACCGATTGGGGAATTGCAGCAATTCGAGTTAAGGTGAACAAAAGCCCGGTTTTTGAATTGCCGATGGCACTGCTTGATACTAAAGGTCAAGGGCGAATTTGGGGTACTTGGATTCCCATTAAACCCGATTTAAGCGAGGGTGTTTCGCTGCTGGCAAAGGACTTGCAAGGGATGGTGTTGATTTACGACTCGAAAGGACAACTTGCTAACACCCTACGCACGGGCATGTCTACCCAAGTAAACGGCGTTACCTTGAGTCTTATTGATGTAGTTGGAAGTACTGGTTTGCAAATTAAGTCCGACCCAGGTATACCAATTGTTTACGCGGGTTTTGCGACTTTAATGGCGGGTGTAGTAATGAGTTACTTTTCGCACTCGCAAGTTTGGGCGTTGCAAAAAGATGGTAATTTATATGTAGGTGGTAAAACCAATCGCGCTCAAGTCGCTTTTGAAAGGGAAATGTTGGAGATATTCGACAAATTGAGTTTGCAGGAAAAGGGTGAAGAGAAAGAGGTTGCTGTGGAGGTTTAAACTTAGATTTATAGTACACAAAAATATGGAAAGGTGCGTTACCAAGAGCGCTAACGCACCCTACATTACTACAGCTAAAATTATTTTACTTTTACGTGTTTAACTTCGACAACTGTATGAACGTTACCGCGTGGGGTAAAGTCAGCTTTGACTGTCAACTCTAATGGATCGCAAGCTGCAATAAAATCGTCGAGAATTTGATTAGCCGATTCTTCGTGTGAAATATAGCGATCGCGGTAACTGTTAATATACAGTTTTAGTGCTTTCAATTCTACAACTCTGCCATCGGGGATGTAGGAAATATGAATTGTCGCAAAGTCGGGATAGCCAGAAAATGGACATTTACACGTAAATTCCGGCAGCGTAATCTCAATGTTATACCGCCTGCCGATACGCGGATTCGGAAACGTAATTAGTTGTCCTTCGGCTATTTCACGTTCGCCATATTTTAATTCTTCGATTGGCTGCGATGCAATTTTAGGGGCATTACTCATAAAAATTAATATTTTCAGATATAGAATAAATCCGATCAGAATTCTTCTTGTTCCCAATCCGGACAACTTGTATCTTCCCAACCAGATGGGTGCATCCCACAAACTAATAAGTTACCACCATACGCATGTCCGTGATAGTGACGACAACCAATACAGGCAGGGTTTTTCTCAGCTGTCGCCTCGACTGAATAAGGAAAACCTGGGTCTAAACCATCACCAGTAAGGTCATCCAATTCCCAGTACATCTCTAAAATCGGTTCAACATCTTGCAAATACTGGTCAACTTCTGTAGCAATACTATTGTGTACTTGCTCGCTCAATTCTTCAGTCATCTCAAAAAAGGTGTCTACCATTTCCGTCATCCCTACGAAAAATAGCTCTACCTCGTCAGCTAGTGTATGCATCATTTCCCAAAAATCTTTTTGCCAATTTTCCATAATCTTAAAGTCCTTTTTGGCTATTTTAAGGTAGGATAGTATGCCGCTGAAAGATTTGTACTATCAGCAACTATCCATTATTAACACTATCTGCGAGATAAGAGCATTTATTATTTGTAACAACCCGCTTGCTAGCATTTACCAACATGCCATCTACAGAACGGTTTTAACGACTGATACACACCCTCAACAAATGTAAAGTTTTTTTAAGATAATTTACATTTAGTTAATATAATTATTATTCGCGCTGCAAGCGACGCAACTCATCTTGCATCTGTTTAACTTGGTCGCGCAATTTATCTACTTCTTCGACTGGCTTACTAGCAGATGAACTACTGTTAGCATTTACTTGTTCGTCTTCCTCTAAAATCTCAATGCGACGAGGTTCCGAAGAGGTTGTTTTTTCTGCAACTGCTTCGGGTGGTTGTGGCTGGGTCGCTTCCGTCATCATCTCTTCGACGAAACGACGAGCTTCTTCGGTATTCATTTCGCCGCGTGCAACCATTTCGTCTGCTAATTTTTGGACTTGCGATCGCAACTCCGAAATTTTTCCCCCTGCTTTCTCACCAGCGTAAGAAGCCAAACCAACACCAAGGTAAAAAGCTTTTTGTACTAAATCTCCAAAACCAGGCATTGCTGCTACGAAGGGTTGTATTTAATATGTGGAGTTAAATTGGGTGACCGGAGTCTACGCCTACTACAAGCATCCCGTATTGCTGCTATCTTCCGATCCTGACAAAGTTTGGGCGTTGCAATCGCATAGATCCAGTCAATACAAAGCATAGCATTAAAATCGGGCAGTTGTGTATTATTCAACAATAATTCGCCATTCGTAAAGTTGATAATCGACACAACCGTTCTTTATCAAAGGGTCTTCGGCAACAATTGCCTCTGCTTCCTCCATCGACGCTGCCTCAAAAATCATCATTCCTCCTCCCCGCACAGCCCAATAACCTGTTTTGGCTTGATGCCCTCGTGCGATTAAGTCCCGCACGTAGGCATGATGGGCAGATACATATTGGTCAAAAATCGATTTATCGACCTTTCCTTGTTCAATTTTGACAAAAGTCGCCATTTCATCTCCCGATTTTAGAATTGATCCCTTTTGGTAAGCAGTAGGGCTGTTTCATTCAAAGTCGAAAAAACCTGAAAATCTGATTTTTCGTTTGAATTTGAGGCAGTCGTAGGGGCACGGCAGTGCCGTGGCGCCAAAAAATAAAAATAAAAAACTAAAAAAATAAAATAAAGAGATTTTTTAATTAAAATTATAAAAAACATTAATATTTTTTTTTTTTTTTTATTTTTTGGCTTTTGTGGGGCCACTCAAATGCGGCCCCCCTACAATATCGAATGAAACAGCTAAAAATATAATAAAGTCAGAATTTTAAGTTAAGAATGGAACTGAGCCGTTTTTTCATTGCCCTTCTGCCACCGCAGCATATCCAAGACTACGCAAACCAAGTCAAACAGCACTTCGCTGATAATTATGCCAGTCGTGGGTCACAAAAATCGCCACCGCATATCACCTTACAACCACCTTTTGAATGGGCAAATGAAAATATCGGGCAGTTAGAGGAATGTCTTGCAGATTTTCCTACAGGTAGAAAATTTGTACCAATTACATTAAAGGGATTCGCAGCATTTCCACCCCGCGTTATCTATATCAATGTCCTCAAAACTCCTGAGTTGATAGCCTTGCAAGCCGATTTAATGACGCATGTCGAGAACAATTTAGGAATTTCCGACCCCGTTTCCAAAACTAGACCGTTTGCACCACACCTTACAGTCGCGTTTCGGGATCTAAGCAAACAAAATTTTAAAGCCGCATGGGTAGAATTTGAACATCGGCAAGTTGATTTTGAGTTTGTCGCCGACAGGATTAGCCTGCTGCTGCACGATGGCAAGCGGTGGAATGTAAAAACAGAGTTTGAGTTTAATTAAATTATTGGCTAAGGGTGTTAGAGGATGTTTTAAAAAGTATATTTTTGTCATGCACGGTTAAAAACTTATAATCGACGTAGGTTGGGTGGAGCGCAGCGTAACCCAACAAATATTAGGGGACTTACGCAAAAACTTTCCCAAACCCTCTTAACTCCGTGTCCTCTGTGTCTCAGTGGTCAGTCTTTCTGTAGCTATTGCGTAAGTTCTAAAATATGTTGGGTTCCACTTCGTTACACCCAACCTACAAAACCTCTATTAATTTACGAAGTTCTAAAATATGTTGGGTTCCACTTCG
>CAXTCQ010000338.1:0-8506 GCA_964242965.1 uncultured Calothrix sp.
TTTATATATGTTGCATTAATTTTTTTGGTTGGGGTGGGTTTATGGGGATTTTTCATGGGCTTTTGGGTTGGTCGGTGAACCCGCCCTTACAGCATCTCTTCCCGTGCTCCCTACGGACTACGGACTACGGACTCATATCCAAGTTCGGGGACGGATGCGGTTTGCTTCGTCAACTAAGAGGATTTTTTCTTTTTCGGTGGATAAATGTGCCATGTCGCGTAATGCTTTTTCTAATCCTTTTCGCAAATGTATTTCTTCAAGTGGTTGTCCCAATATGGAAACTGAGGAATTTGGTGAAAGTTGCTTGGTAATTACTAAATTTAATGTTGTTTCTAATACTTGCTTGGTAAGTCGATGACGTTCGATACCATCGAGTGTTAGCGTTTCTAGCGCCGTCGAAGCAGCTTGTAGTTCGTTTGCTGCGGGTGCGGAACTCGAATTATCAATCAAGGTACGGGCAACTTCAACACGCGATCGCATGTACAAGTTAGATGGATGTGGGTGGAATTGTTTATCTTGTTGATGATAACTTAAATACTGCGGCGCTAATTCACACTTGGGTAGTAATATTAAAACCAGATAATGAAGTTGCATATTACAATTTAAGTTTAACCTTGCATCGGCTCCAGCTTTATAATCCCGCTATTAGTGCGGCTAATTATGCAGCTAAATTAGAACCAAATAATCCACATCCATTAGTTTCCGGTGCTGTAGCATATTGGGATAGTGGAAATCAAAGCCTTGCTCAAAATACTTATCGTCAAGCAATTAATTTAGATGCTCGCTATAGAAATAGTGAGTTTCTTGCTAATTTAAAACAAGCGGCTTTTAGCCAAGAACAGATTGATACCATAAAGCAAATACTATCCAGCGTTCTTAGGTAATACCAATTCACAAAAAACATGATATATACGAATAGTCGTAGGGGAGCCAGTTGCGTGCGGGGGTTCCCCCCGTTGAGCAACCTGGCGTGTACGGCACAGAATAGTGCCCCTACCTGACATATTTGTATCAACAATAAAGTCAAATAGTATAAGTAGCAACATTTATCGTATCAGGCACTTATTAAGAAGAAAAAGTTAGAAACTGCTCGGTAATTTCTGATCTATTAATCGAAGTTCTAAGTTTAATTGCCTAAATAGTTTACTGCTAACCAAACTGCAAATCCAAATAAAGAAATTAAGCCGATAAGAACTATTACTAAAGCAGCAAGTAATATATTTAGAAACCATTTATCTTTTTGATGACTTATAATAGGTTCGCGTAGATGCGCTTCAAGCAGATTTACATTTTTAGTATTTGCCTTCCACGTTGTATCAAATAAATCTCCCAAAATTGGAATTGAACCGACAGTACCATCAAGAATAATGTTGAAAAGCATTCTTACCAATATCGATGCAGGTAATTTAAACTGAATCGCTTGCAACACAATATAAGTTGATAGCAAGATGCCAATAAAATCTCCTCCTACGGGTAATAACCCAACAAGCGATTCGATCCCGACTCGGAATCCTGTACCTGGGATAGCAATTGAACGGTCCCACAAATCACTTAATTTTCGCAGACGTTCCAGTTTGACTAATTTGATATTGGGGTGCATAGCAGTAAGTCGCTTGTGAAAGGTTTTAATCGTTTCCACATTTTACACAACCGAGATTTTGCTAAAATATATGTCAACCACTTTTAATTAATTATGGTTAAGATTTATGGCAGGGAGAAAGAAACTAGACCGCACCAACCTTCACGCACGGGTTGCACCGGGAACGGGTGATAAGCTCAAAGAAATAGCGCAGGCACTTGGATATATACATGGTGAAGAAGGTTCGACCGGGCAGTTGTTGGATGCGATCGCTTCGGGTGAGATTATTTTAATTGCGACTAAAAAATAGGATAATCCTAATAAAAATGGTTTATTTGAGTAGTTAATAATGGTGTAATATATACTTGGAATAAAAATCCCCTTTTCACTCTTAAGCAAAAAGGAGGTAGTTAAAATAGCAAACAATCGTAATGGTCATAGAGTAATTACTGACCCCGTTTACTACCATATGATTGAGCGTCGGGGCAAGGATGCCCCTCGCACTCATTGTTTCAATAATTTTTAGTATGCTGCAAATTAAATCTCCAACAGCTTCTTAATCCCGATTAGAATTGAACAGATATCGAGCTTAATTAATACGATCGCAGATTCTCGATTGTCAAAACTACTCCTGCATCCGCAGCTAGACTACCGATCTTAATTTGGGTTGGGTAGCCAAGTTTCGGATTGTACTCCGCAGTCAGCTCTGGTTCTTTACGAGCGATCGCATCCTTAATCGAATCAAAGAGCTTGGGAATTGTATTGTATTGTTGGAATAGTTCTGGATTGACTGGCTTACCATTAGCTGCATTCTTAATGGAAGTAGTTTTGCCGTTACGCACTTCAATAACTACTGGTCCTCTGGCTTCAGGTGTACAGAAGCAATCCCTGCTAAGTGTATAGCGGTAGTTGGAGATTTTTCGTTGATTCCACAAGCGGCGATTAGTCTTTAATTCCTTTGAATTGGAGTTAGTAACTTTCTGCGGTGCATTACTAGGGGATTGAGATATTACTAGTGCGTTCAAAGCATTACTGTCGTGAGTAGTTTTGACCTCATTACGAGTTAAAGCATTTACTGGTTGGAAAATGCTGCTGCTCAAAGCAAGTAATAACGTTGGAAAAACAAAAAATATTTTACGCATAATATATATAAATGATTTGTGGCTACCCTTAATTATGAAATATATAATTAAGGCTTTGACATTACCCACGAGGGTACTTTTAATTGAGTCAGCGTGCTTTATGCTCCTCTGTTATCATGAACGGAAGCAAGAGTGAAAAAGTTCCCAAATTTTCTATCAACTCCTAAGATTTCCTTTTGGGAATCGACCCTTCGATACCTTCAACATACCTAATCCATCCCTAACTGACTTTTATCATCTGAAACTTTGCCTTTTGGAACCCGTTCGTACCGCTTTGGTCTTTCACCTGACTATCGAAAGGATGATTGATATCTTTGATTATGCGATCGCGTTTTTGATTTACCAAGTTTTGCACATCTTAAGGAATAAAAAATATATAATGATGAATAATATTATACTGTTATCAAGCAAAGGCAGGTTTAGACTTAACGCTAGTAGTTAGTTTTATTAATTTTGCCATTCGTGAGGTAAGACATCCGGGTAATTTCTAAACTTATGACAAGAAAACAATTTCCAGGATTAAAAACAGAAGTTTACGAGCATCCATACGATCGGAAAGCACTTTTATCATTAGAACGTACTCCTGTGCTACCCACGTTGCTGAAAAAAATCAACGAATATGGGATTGATAAGTTACTACTTTTTCAAGTAAGTGGCGGCGATGTCAAAGTTACGCCTCGTAATTTTCCACTCCTTTATAATGCTTTGCTTGAAACTTGTAATATTTTGGATATTACACCAATTCCAGAACTTTACTTATATCGCGGAACTGGACATATTGAAACTTATGCAAAAGGTGTAGAAAATCCAGTAGTTGGTATCAACTTGGAAGGTATGGAATGGCTTACACCTGATGAGCTAATGTTTCTTTTTGGGTACGAAGTTGCTCGTATTAAAGGGAAATATTTAGCGTATCAGCAAATGGCGAATGTAATGCCCATACTCAAAAATGTTATAGGCGCAACAACATTTGGTATGGGCGGATTAGCCGCAAATGGTTTGGAAATTGCGTTATATAATTGGATGATTATGTCAAGATTTACTGCCGACCGTGCGGGTTTATTGGCTTGTCAAGACATAAATATTGCGATTACTACTTTGATGAAATTAGGAGGTTTACCATCTGAGTATTTGAACAAAGATACAATCGACGATTTTGTGATGCAAGCTCGTTCTTTTGAACTAGATAAGCTTGATGGTTTAAGTAAAGTTGCCAAGACACTTAGCTTTATGGAACATCATTTTCCCTGGACTGTAATGCGGGCATCTGAACTTTTAAAGTGGGTAGATTCAAATGCCTATCAAAATTTACTGACTGGAAAAGAACCAGATAGCCAGCAAACAGAAGAGAGGGAATATGGTGATGAAAACTGGAATTTTTTAACCGATTGGGACAAAAGTAACTGAAGTTAAGTACAAAGCAACTAGACATTTATTGCTTAAAAGCGTTCCGTTCGAGTTTGCTTATGTCAATTTGTCATGCTGTACATGGCATGTTGGGATGAAAATATTGTGTTGGGTTTACTATGGTATAGTTTCATCTGCTAAAAGAAACTGTAAACAGATAGGAACGATCGCTGCTATCTGCGAAAAATATAAGTATAACAAAAGCACGTCATCCTTAACAGAACTTGAAAGCTGACAAAGGAATTGCAGTGTTATGCTATAGAGAGGCTTGATTCTTACAAATGAACAATAATTGAATCCCTACTTACTTCAATATAGGAGTGACTATTAAATAATTTCACCAAAGATTGCAAGTTAGCTGCGAATAATGCCTCTAATTCTAAGTTATTAATATTACCTGTTGTAATTAGTAGTAATTTGTAAGGCTCATTAATCGTTAAAAAAGAATTTAAAAAATCAGAATCTTTTGTAATTACTACACGCTCGTCCCGTATTGACATCGCATTATTTTCAATATCTGAGGTAGCGTTTTTATTAGGTAAATCTTTTGTATGGATTGTGTCGTAACCCGCAGATTCTAAGAATCGAGCGAGTCTAACAGGCAACTGAGCATCAACAATAAATTTCATGAAGCAATTTTATGTATACTTTTAACTTGGCTAAGGCGAGCAGCAAATAGCAGGGCAGCAAAAATATCTTCACGTTCTAAATCGTCATAATCTGCTAATATTTCCTCAATTGTCATGCCAGAACTAAGTAGCTCAAGAATCAATTCTACAGGATAACGAAGTCCTCTAATACATGGCTTGCCGTGACAAATGTCAAGGTTGTAGGTAATGCGTTGTAAAAGGTTACTGCTCATATTGTTATTTTTAAACCATACACTCATATAGTCTAAATGATATGGTGGGAAATTTTCCCAGGCTTACTGCGTTACCATTGTAAATGCTTTTTATTAAGTACGATTATTATGTCAAATAGAGACGAGAGAGGGTTTAGGTGGCTTATATCTAGTAATGCAGGTGCTGTTACGATTGGACATAAAAATCAATAACCCAAATTTTTTAGTCTGAATTCTAGCACTACGCGATCTAAGGGGTGTAAATGCGATCGCATCACAAGGAAACCGAAGTCTACTGTCACAAATAAAGTTACTTTTACCTTCATTGAAAAAGAGTATCGATATTTCTTGCACTATGGAGAACGCGCAATATCTCGATTCCGTCTTCAATTTGTCAATAGAAGATGGAGTAACGTCCAACGGGAAAACTTCTCATTCCACTTAAAATCTCACTTCTTTCTCTGCCCATTTCTGGAAATTTAGCCAAGGTCGAGAAGCGCTGAATATAGCAATTTTCGTTATTTTACAGTGTAGGAGTGGCAGAAAACCTGATGGCAATTTTCCGGATATACTACAAACGGCTAAAAGCCTGCCAAGCTTGCCAAAATATATATATCGATAAAATTCCCAATAATGACCTAAACGCAATACTTACAATATGGTCGGGTAATTTTGGTAAAAATCGAGTGCTAATTTGTGCCCCAACTAATCCACCCATCCCCAAAATCAATCCTTCAATCCACAAAATATTACCTTTATATGCATGTCCTATTGTTGCGGAAATAGCTGTAATAATAATTACGCCTAAACTAGTTTGAATTGCCACTTTAATCGCTTCCCCAAGTAGCAAAATTTGCAGCGGCACCATAATTACTCCACCCCCAACACCGAATAAACCAGCGAGTACACCTGCTGTACCTCCTGTGAATATTCTTGCTAAAGCTGGGTTAAAGTTTTCTGAGGTTTGCAATTGATTATTAGCAAGCCGCTTCCGCAATTCTACTAAATAAATATTGAGTAAAAGTAGCAATGCGAACGCTGTTAGTAGGATATAACTGGGAATGCGTGCGGCAAGTTCGACCCCTAATTGTGCAGTAATAATTGCCGGAAATCCTAACAACATCACGCGCTTGAAACTTAGATATCCCATGCGCCAATTTTGGATACTTCCAGAAATTGCGGTAATGACAATTGCTAGACTGCTAGTAGCGACAGCTTGGACTGGTATATATCCTAAAGCTACTTGGATTGGTACTAAAATTGTACCGCCACCAATCCCTAAAAATCCGGCAAGGATACCAGAACATAAACCACCAATAATTAATAGTAACCAGTTTGCAGGAAGCATGTATATCTTATAAGATTTATTAGTACCGCGTTGATTGCATCAATGGTTCGCTACTTGAAGAGAAACCATTGCTTTTTAATTATAATTAGAATAAGTATGAAGTTCTTAATTACTGCTTAATAAATGAGTGAAAAATAGCTTCTTATGCCCTACAGTCAATTTACTATCGACAAAGTGAAGCGGGATTTGAAACTCACCATCATCGAGGGGGTAAGATTTTTTCCAGATACAATTGTACCAATAACTCTTAGTTCCAGGCTAGAAACAATTTTAGAAAATTTACCTTGGGCAGTAGCTGTCGGTACAGAAAAAGCTCGTTCCGAGGTAATTATCAATCCTATACTTTTGGAGGTGCGACGCATTCTCAACCGAGAAATCAGCGTTTTTTCTGGGGAACAGTTTGATGTAGATATAGATGCAGGACTTAATGGAGTCTGCGATTTCCTAGTTAGCCGCTCACCAGAGCAATTGACTGTAGAAGCTCCTACTATAGTCGTTGTAGAAGCAAAAAAAGCCGATTTAAAGTTGGGACTTGGACAGTGTATTGCCGAGATGCTTGCTATGCAACGCTTTAATGAAGCCGCTTGTCAACCAATAAAAGTTGTTTACGGCTGCGTCACAAGTGGCACGCAATGGCGATTTTTGAAATTAGAGTCACAAGTTGTAACAATCGATTTAAATGATTATCCTTTACCTCCAATCGAGCAAATTTTGGGGTTTTTAGTTTGGATGGTAAAAGAAGGTTGAACCCATATTTTTCACTCGAAAATTAGTGCATCTTCCATTACCAAAAAATCCAGAAATTGTCATATTGTACTGCACACCAGTTTCATTAATTTGGAAAACATGAGGTATCTTACCTAGATGTTTTTCGCGGCATTGATGTGAGCAAAGTAATGAATCTTTATCAACGCTCCGACTCACCGCTATCAGGCTCAACCGTAACAAATCAATTGTAATAAGTCTCAATCAATTCCGATTTCACTTTATCAAATAAGTAGGTAGGCATTAAAAAAATGAAGTATGTAACGAAATGTAAAATTCCCAAAACCCTCTCTCCTATCAACCCCAACCCTACTCCCTAAAGGGGGGCGATGATTTTTCACACCCACCTACTTATAATTAATTTTGCCTAGCTACTTACAACGCATTTCAACAACTTGACGAATTACATCAATGACTAATTCTGGATCGTCTAGTTGGATTACATGTCCACTTTCACGAGCAACAATGTGAACGCCTTGAGGTGACTCATTAGCTAAATCTGCATGTAATTCTTGTAGTTTCTGAAGCACCTCTTGTGTTATATCGAAGTCTGGCTTTCCAGACGACAAGACAATTAGAGGAATCTTAGGAAATGGCTTTGTCTTTCGTGCCTCCTCAACCTGCTTCATGCTAACTGATACCGCAGCCGATTCTTGAGCAAAGGCTTTCCCAAACTTAGTTTGAGAATACATTGCTTTAGCAAGAGGCTGCATTGAAGGTGGAAATTTTTGGAATAAACCAGCCGCAAGAGGTAAATAATCAAAAGTGACGAGCAAACGAAACAAACCGATGTACCCCATAATTGGCAATACATAAATTAACAGCCATTCAAGTCGTTTGTTCAATTCAACCCATTCGTCTGGTGAGTCCTCATACATTTTCTCATGGGCTGCATCTACTAGAACCATCCCAGCTACTTCTTCTGGATAGTGATAGGCAAATAAGCGACTGAATAAACCACCTAAAGACATTCCCACTAAGACATAAGGCGGCTCAATTTCAGCCTCTCTCAAAAGTTGCCGCAACTCACTAACGACTTGTTCAGCCGTGCGTGGTTCTGAACTTAAATCACTCCAGCCATAGCCGGCTCTATCGTAGGTCAAGATTCTCGTAAATTTGGCAACTTCAGGCTGCACTAACTGCCAATCTAGGTGAGTACCTCCGCTTCCACTATCCACAATGACTGTCGGGTGACCTTTACCCATAATTAGATAGTGCCAATTATTACCATTTATCGCAATTAATTTTCCAGGTGGCAGAAACTTTTGGCGATCGCTACTTGTGGCAAGTGCTTGATAAATTGCTCCAAACCCGACTATTCCAATCAATACCCCAAGGAGGGCAACAAGCCATAGCATTTCAGTTGCTCCCCAAAATTTAAATACGTTTGTGATTGTTTCACAGATGGCTTTTCAACCACACCC
>CAXTCQ010000339.1:0-8462 GCA_964242965.1 uncultured Calothrix sp.
GTAGGGAGTAGGGAGTAGGGAGTAGGGAGTAGGGAGTAGGGAGTAGGGAGTAGGGGAGTAGGGGGGTGAGGCAGTAAGGCAGTCAGGGAAGTAGAGAAAGATGTTTAAACTCCTAAATCCTAACTCCTAACTCCTAACTCCTAACTCCTAACTCCTAAATCCTAAATCCTAACTCCTAACTCCTAACTCCTAACTCCTAACTCCTAACTCTGCTCCTCCCTACTGCCCATCTTTTCTACATACGGATAAAATTGAGTATTACTGGTAACATACTTGCTGTAGCACTGATTTACATTTTTGCAGCTAATCGATACAATACTACTAACCAAATTTGACAGCAATAAAAAAATAACTCAAAAGCAGTCAGGAAGCAGCCAAAAAGCAAAATTAAATTCCGGTGCCTGGGCAAAACAAGTTGAGATTAGGGTGCTTGATTCAATTGAAGTCGTGCGTCATGCTTCGAGAAATTATGCCAATTCACAAAGCCAATCCACAAAAATTGACACCCATCGACCGAATTAACGCGAGGAGTGTCAAAAATTGCTGAGATTTAACAGTTAAAAATTAAGAGTTGAGCAAATCAACGCTTTAATTCACCGAAACCAGATGCAGTGAAGTGAAAAGTTGCACTTTCACTTGAAATCGCTGCTCTTAACTTTGGACTCTACTTGACATTAGGGGCATTTGCTGCTACCACAATGCCAATACTATCGCCTTAAACTGGCAGGTTTTAAGGAAGGCGATACGATTCTCCTCCGGAGAAGCTCCGCTTTCCGAAGATGGTTGCCCGTGGCGTCGCACGCTTTACGCCATTTGGTTTTCAATTGCCCACCGCGCTAATTCAGTGCGGTTGTGGAGATTGGTTTTACCCAACATGTTGGAAACGTGACTTTCGACAGTTCGCTGACTGACGTTGAGTTCTTCAGCGATTTCTCGGTTAGCCAAACCTCTAGCAACAAATTGGACTACTTTAAGTTCGGTTGGAGTTAATTGCACGTCGAAGGGAACTTGGATGCGAGAACCATTTTCTCCTCCTTTAGCTTGGTGTTCCTTCCAGCGAATCGTCTGTTTGAGCGACGATTCAACTTGTGCTACGAGTTCTTCGGGTTCAAAGGGTTTGACCATATATACGTCAGCACCTTTATTAAGTCCCTTAACTCGATCGGCACTTTGTCCCTTAGCAGATAGGAACAAAACAGGAATCCAACTCGTGCGTTCGGTTTGTCGAACAAGTTCGACAAAGGTGTATCCATCCATTTCCGGCATCATTACATCGCAAATGATCATGTCTGGAATATCCTGCTCTAAAATTTCCAGAGCTTCCCGACCATTTTCAGCTGTAACGACCTCGTATCCCCGGAATTCTAAGTAATCCTTCACCAGCAATATGAGGTTTGGGTCATCATCAATAAGTAAAAGTCGTTTGTGATCTTTCATGCTGGGTTCTTTCATAGCAGTGGCACTTGTCGCACTTCGGTCCATCAAGGTCTTGATTAGTTATCCTCTTTGGTGGATCATTGAGATGTCGCTTGTTTATTCCCACTTAACTTGCCTTTGCTTCCTCCAGGTCTCAAAAGTGACCACCACTTTCTTCGACCGCTAGACCAAGGGCAAAAGTCCAGTAAGGA
Organism: uncultured Calothrix sp.; assembly: GCA_964242965.1. Lineage (GTDB taxonomy): Bacteria > Cyanobacteriota > Cyanobacteriia > Cyanobacteriales > Nostocaceae > JANNFJ01. The sequence goes on from CAXTCQ010000339.1 coordinate 1,629, forward strand.
TACGTAGAGCAGTAGTATTTATACTGCGCTATTATATATCGCTTTGAGAGGCACGGGTGAAAAAACACTGATTAAATAATAATTGTTCAAGTTCACCTGTAGATGTTGGTTCTGTGATGCTCCCAGGTAAAACCAACCCGTCCTTCTCCACGTTTACTGCTTTTTCATATCCTCATCAGTGGTTTCAACCTAGATAAATTGCTCAAATTGTTCGCAAGCATCCTGGGAGAAGTTTGGCATGTGGGGAAAGATAACGCTTATTCTTCAACCACGCGATTGCCAATCAGATGTTCTCGAATAATCTGTTCAATTACTTCCACATTTTGGCAGGCGCAATACCACACTACCCTTTGTAAACTACCATTATCTGTCTTGAGGAGCAAACTCGCAAGCAATTGGATCGGCGTCGAGGAAGATGCGGTTGGGATGATTGTCTTGCGGTAAGTCAAGTTTTAACTCCTAAGAACATTTTTTTCAAGTACTCCCATGATTCCAAACTTTCTTGTTTTAAGCAACATGAAAGGAAATCTCTGGTCAGCGCATATAAGAATATGTGACTGACTTTTCCTTCAAAGTGGGAGTTTCTATAGAATTACTTAAGACTTTGGTTTTTGAAGGTTTGGTGGTCTCCGGTATTTTACGGCTGGATTTAAGCGCAGTATTGTTACTCGATAATGCACCTCCTGATTACTGTTCTATAACAATTTCTGAGGTTTGCAAACAAAGTCGAATATTTAAATTGAATATTTTTTAATATTCGTAACCTACGTAACCAAACTCAGATACTCGATTTTATGGGTATTTATCGGCGAAACGCGCTCTAGTTATGCATACTTAAGTAAACTTGAATCCGTCGAGTTCGGGAACCCGTACACAAGAATTTATTGCCATTTAGGGTTCAACTTCGGTACATTAGCACTCAGGAGTCGAGAGTGCTAATAGGGCATTAATGAACGTATGGCAGCAGTATCTTTAAGCGTTTCAACAGTTAAACCTTTAGGCGATCGCGTTTTCGTAAAAGTCAGCGCATCCGAAGAAAAGACCGCTGGCGGTCTGTATTTGCCCGACACAGCAAAGGAAAAGCCCCAAGTTGGGGAAGTTGTTGCAGTTGGTGACGGCAAAATCAAAGACGATGGTGGTCGTCAGTCGATGGATGTGAAGATTGGAGACAAGGTTCTCTATTCCAAATATGCTGGCACCGACATCAAGCTTGGTACAGACGAGTACGTACTTCTTTCTGAAAAAGACATTTTAGCAGTAGTTAGCTAAATCGTTAGTCATTAGTCATTGGTTATTAGTCATTGGTTAGTGGTCATTGGTTAGTGGTTGGTAGTCATTAGTTACTAGTTAATATTAGTGACAACTGACAACTGACGGCTGACAACTGACAGCTGACAACTGACAACTGACGAAGAACAGCAGACAAATGACAACGAACAAATGACAGCGAACGAATGACAGCGAACAATTAACACAGAACGGAAGACACAACTATGGCAAAGCGAATTATTTACAACGAAAACGCACGTCGCGCACTTGAGCGCGGTATGGACATTTTGGCGGAAGCGGTAGCAGTAACCCTTGGTCCCAAAGGTCGTAACGTAGTATTAGAGAAAAAGTTTGGCGCACCTCAAATCATCAACGACGGTGTGACAATCGCTAAAGAAATTGAACTAGAAGACCACGTTGAAAATACTGGTGTAGCCTTGATTCGTCAAGCTGCTTCCAAGACCAACGATGCTGCGGGTGATGGTACAACCACCGCAACAGTATTGGCTCATGCCATCGTTAAAGAAGGCTTGCGGAACGTTGCAGCCGGTGCAAACGCAATTTTATTGAAGCGCGGTATTGACAAAGCGACCAACTTCTTGGTAGAGAAAATCGCCGAACACGCTCGTCCCGTTGAAGATTCCAAAGCGATCGCGCAAGTTGGAGCAATCTCGGCTGGTAACGATGAAGAAGTTGGCAAAATGATTGCTCAAGCAATGGACAAGGTGGGTAAAGAAGGTGTGATTTCCTTGGAAGAAGGAAAATCCATGACCACCGAGTTAGAAATCACCGAAGGTATGCGCTTCGATAAGGGTTATATCTCCCCTTACTTCGCTACCGATGCCGAGCGCATGGAAACCGTATTCGACGAGCCTTACTTGCTCCTCACCGACAAGAAAATCGGTTTGGTTCAAGATTTAGTACCCATCCTCGAACAAGTTGCTCGTTCGGGTCGTCCTTTGGTAATCCTTGCTGAGGATATTGAGAAGGAAGCGCTGGCAACCTTGGTTGTTAACCGTTTGCGTGGCGTACTTAACGTAGCTGCCGTCAAAGCTCCTGGTTTTGGCGATCGCCGTAAAGCGATGCTCGAAGATATCGCTGTATTGACCGGCGGTCAATTAATCACTGAAGATGCTGGCTTAAAGCTTGACGCTACCAAGCTCGATATGCTAGGCAAATGCCGCCGCATCACAATTACTAAAGACAGCACCACTATTGTTGCTGAAGGTAACGAACAACCAGTGAAAGCTCGTTGCGAACAGATTCGCCGTCAAATGGAAGAAACCGAGTCTTCCTACGATAAGGAAAAACTTCAAGAGCGTCTTGCTAAACTTTCGGGTGGTGTAGCAGTTGTGAAAGTTGGTGCTGCAACCGAAACCGAAATGAAAGACAAGAAATTGCGCTTGGAAGACGCGATTAACGCGACCAAAGCAGCAGTTGAAGAAGGTATAGTTCCTGGTGGTGGTACTACCTTGACCCACCTTTCCCCTGAGTTGGACAAGTGGGCAAGCAGCAACCTCAAAGAAGAAGAGTTGATTGGGGCAATGATTGTTGTCCGCGCATTGGCTGCTCCTCTGAAGAGAATTGCTGAAAACGCTGGGCAAAACGGTGCAGTAATCGCTGAACGTGTCAAAGAAAAAGAATTTAACGTTGGTTTCAATGCTGCAACCAATGAGTTCGTTGACATGTTCGAGGCTGGTATCGTTGACCCTGCGAAAGTAACCCGTTCTGCACTGCAAAACGCGGCTTCGATTGCGGGCATGGTGTTGACAACCGAATGTATTATTGTTGACAAGCCTGAACCTAAGGATGGCGCTCCTGCTGGCGCTGGTGGCGGTATGGGCGGCGACTTCGACTATTAAGTTTGATTTTTGTGGACAGGTATATTATCTGACCTAATGTGAAAATAGCTCTCTCCGTTTGGAGAGGGCTATTTTTTATTAACCATAGAGACGCAGAGAGTGCAAAGGAAGAAGCTTCGCTTTTAAAATAGTATGTTATTCGCCCGTATCAGTTAAAACGATTTGCAATTCGTGCTGAATTAACTGCACTTGGTACACCAATCGATCCTTATGACTTACAAATAGCTGCAATTGCGCTAGTAAATAACTTAATATTGGTAACACATAACACGCGGGAATTTAGTAGAGTGAATGGGTTACAAATAGAGGATTGGGAATAGGAATAGCGGAACCTAATAAAACGCGATTCTTGTTCCTTAGCGGAAATCTATGAATTTGATTATAATTTCAAGGAAGCAGAAATTACAAAATTAGAATACGATATGTACTCTCAATGCAGCGAAGTATTGCGTGAAGAAGCTAAACTCATTCGTAAAAATTATCAAGATATGCTAATACGAATTTGGCGAGGTTAATAAATAACTAACAACGCTCTAAAAATTCATCTGGCGCAATATCAGCTTGCTTCAAAATTGCACGTAATGTTCCCTCTGGCATATCACCAGAATGATTGGGAATTGTTGTATAGCGGTTTGTTTCTAAATTAAACCAAATTTCATGACTTCCTGCGGCTTGACGATGAAAACTAAAACCAAAGGATTTCATAATTTTAGTAATTTGTCTGTAGTTAAAACCAGCTAATCTACCCATAATTTTACTACTGACTTATTACCAAAGGATAATTAAATTCTTCAGCTATTGGTTGTAAATAACCTGGATTTTCTTGTGATTGAGCTTCGATTAATTTACGTGCTACGTCACGAGCAATTTCTAAAGTTTCTACAACGGTTCGTCCTTGTGCTACTAAACCTTGAAGTTCATCTGATGTTGCTAAATAAACACCTTCAGGTAATTTTTCAATTTTGATATTAAGTAATTTTTCCATTTTTTAAAGAACTATTATAAGTATTCGGTACGCTATTCATAATTTTAACATTTTATTTCCAAAAATATTGAATCGTAGGGGCGGGGTATCCCCGCCCTTAATCCATGCAATAAATGACAAATATATTGCTATAAATTCTTGAATTTACATCATTATCTTAACGCTAATATTTGTACGTTTAAATCTTCGACGATAGTACAAATGATTTATTCAATTTGCTGTTAATAATCGGGGTGGGGAGTACGTTTAAATCTTGGACGATGGTACAAATGATTTATTCGATTTGCCGTAAGTATAAGGGCGGGGAGACCCCGCCCCTACGGATATATGTATATTTATACACAAATACAGATTTTTTGATGATTTTTGCCTATAATTTTGCCGGGATTATCTTTTGGCAAAAGGTAGGTTTGTCGGAAGTGTAGAAAATTTTCTGGCAAATCTACCCAGGATACAGATATGTATCGCAGTTTTTGCCAAGATGATATTATTTTCCAATATTTCCTAACTAATTTTCCAAAACACTTACTGGGTAGTAATCGGTATGAGTGAAAAAACAATCGAAGGCAGCGGGAAAGCTTTTCTCGTTTTGCTTTTGCCTATCTCGTTTCTGATTGTTTTCCTGGTTTCCACCTGGCGGATTTGGCTGGGGCTGATTTTGCTGATAACTGGTTTTAATATTTGGCAGCACTACCGATGGCAACAGTGGTGTCAGGGAGTGAATCCAGTTTTCCATCAGTTGATTCAGCAAAACCAAGGCAGTATTTCGCCTATGGATTTGGCAATCAGGGGCAATTTTTCCGGAAATGTGGCAAAACGCTATCTGAATACGAAGGCTGAGGAATTTGGTGCGAATGTCCTCAATACTGAGGATGGCAACGAGGTTTACTATTTTATGACTGCCACTATCCTTGGTGACATTCTTGATAGTAGCGAACCTGTCAAAGAATTGCGATCGCACGATAGCAATAAAACCGCAATGTTATTAGCAGCACCAACACCAGTGCCTGTTGTTGAAGATAATCTTCCGGAATTAGTAAATAGTTTGGAGGATACTCACCTAGAAACTACTAATGAAACGAAATTAGCAGCAACTGAAACTGAAGCACAACCGCAGGAAACCCACGAGCAAACGATGAAGACGCTAACCAAACAGTTAGCATTTGGTTCGTTGATTCAATCGGAACTTGCTAAAAGGTTGAATGTTTACTCGAGTACAGTATTTAAGCGACGCGACGATTCAGATTTTCCCGAATGGAGTCGTAAGCGCGACCCAGATGGCATTGCTTGGAGGTATGACCGCAAAAGTAGAGAGTTTTTTCCAATCGAAGAGTGAGGTTAAGAGTTAGGAGTTAGGAGTTAGGAGTTAAGAGTTAAGAGTTAGGAGTTAGGAGTTAAAGCATTTTTTACCCTTTCCCCTTTCTCCTTTACCCTTTACCCTTTAACCCTTCCCTATTCCTACTGCTTGCGAGATTGAATCGAATCCTCGTTCTTCAAGCTTGGCAAGCAATCCTTTGAGGATGCGGCGAATCATCCAGGGACCTTCATAAATCCAACCGGTGTAAACTTGAATTAAACTTGCACCGGCGGTGATTTTTTCCCATGCATCGTCGGAGGTAAAAATTCCACCAACGCCGATAATTGGGACTTTCCCTTGAGTTTGTTGGTAAATAAAGCGAATAATTTCGGTAGCGCGATCGCGTACTGGCATTCCACTAATTCCACCTGCTTCCGATGAAGGTGGCTTTCCGGTTTTGGCGATGATTTGCGTTTTTAAGTTGTCGCGGCGAATTGTAGTGTTTGTGGCAATAATTCCCGCTAATTTATAGGTTTTTGCCAAGTTAATAATGTCTGATATGGCTTCCCATTCTAAATCGGGGGCTATCTTGACAAATATAGGTTTTTGTGCAGTGTTTTCTTGTTGTAATGCATCGAGGATAGAAGATAGCATTGCGGAATCTTGAAGCGATCGCAATCCGGGCGTATTGGGTGAAGATACGTTGACGACGAAGTAATCGCCGCAATCTTTAAGTAGGTGAAAGCTGTCGCGGTAATCTTGGGCGGCTGTTTCAAGGGGTGTAATTTTCGATTTGCCTAAATTGATGCCGATGGGTATTGGTAAGGTTAGTTGTTTGCGTAGCTGGGTTAGTCGAGTATTCATGTCAGCTGCACCTAAGTTATTGAAACCCATACGGTTAAGGGCTGCTTTGTCTTGGGGTAGGCGAAACATTCGCGGTTGGGGGTTTCCCGGTTGGGGATGGAGGGTAACGGTCCCTAATTCTGCAAATCCAAATCCTAAGCTTCCCCAAATTGGGGCTGCAATGCCATCTTTATCAAAGCCTGCGGCTAAACCGATGGGGTTGGGAAATTGGAGTCCGAAGAGGTTTTGTTGCAGGCGTTTATCGGATAGGCATAATGTTTGTTGGAGGCGGGTATCTAGCCAGTGGGTACTAGGGCGATGGATAATTTCGCCTAGCCGACTGAGGGTGTGAATTGTGGAGGTGTGTAGTTTTTCTGGGTCGGCTTTGATGAGGTTGAATAGTAAGGGGCGAATTGCAACTTGGTAGATGTCGGTTGTCATTTGTCATTTGTTATTCGTATTTATGATTTTTGGGTGGGGGTTGATTGGTATTTTTGGTTGGGGTGGGGCGGGTTTATCGGTATTTTTGGTTTACCAACAGGTTGGTTGGTGAACCCGCCCTTACTAGTATTGTGGGT
>CAXTCQ010000340.1:0-8422 GCA_964242965.1 uncultured Calothrix sp.
TTCTTGTTCTTATCTTTTTATTGGTTCTTTCATTGTAGTGGTGGGGGCCCCCCCCCCCCCCCCCCCCCTACAGTATCTCACGAAGGATGCAAAGTGCTATATATGCTTACGATTCTACGTTGAATTAACTTTTTTGACGAGAATACGATACTCCGCACTCGTTCGCTTTGCGATATGCTTTGACTGCACGAACCGCGATCGCGCATTGCATCCTTTGTTATATGAGTTCAGTTCCTTACACCCTTCCTTTCTACATTGCTAGATTTACTAACAACCAGTAACCAACGAGTGTAACAAAGACACCTATCCACAATTTAGTTTGGTTCATAATTAAATCTCAAAAGTAAAGTGTTACGACAAGTAAGTGTGATTTGTGAAAACTGAAAGTATTTTGTAATTTTTGTTACTTTCTTCTTAAGCTAAAAAGATTTTCTTAGGGCTATGTATTTGCCCTTAACTGGAACTTATTCTGCTATCAGTAGCATTCAAACCCTGAGTAGCATTAAGTTTCAGCTTGAGCTTAATTAACACAATTCACTAGTTGTTAATTACTATTCTAACGATAAGTAATTGAAATTGGCTACCTACACTCAAACTTATCAAAGTTTTTTTTTACCTCATCCCTAACTCGATTTGAGAACATCCTTTTGCTTACTCACTGAGAAATATATCTTAAGGAGAGTCAACTTCAATACTTCCGGTAGAGAGCTTTTTGGAATTTTTCCGCTTATAGTTTTTATTAATAAATCCTAAATTTTCTTCTCAAACTAACTTAAATCAAAGCGTTTTGAGAAAGCAAATGCATCTAATTTACTTTTAAGGAGTTACGTAATGCGGATTGCCCAAATTGCCCCATTATGGGAAAGAGTACCACCTCCAGGTTATGGTGGCACTGAGTTAGTGGTGGGGTTACTGACCGATGAACTGGTTCGACGCGGACACGATGTTACTCTATTCGCGTCAGGAGATTCGATTAGTTTGGCAAAGTTAGAATCGGTTCATCCTCGTGCTTTACGACTCGACCCGACTGTTAAAGATGCCAGCGTCTATGACGTACTGCAACTGAGTCGAGTTTACGAACGCGCAGACGAGTTTGATGTGATTCACTCGCATGTTGGCTATGTCGCATTACCTTACGCCAATTTAGTAACAACACCGACGGTTCATACGTTGCACGGTATTTTTACTGCCGATAACGAAAAGATGTTTGCACATGCTAAACGTCAGCGTTATGTTAGTATCTCCGATTCACAACGCGAACCAAGATTGGGATTAAACTGCGTTGCTACTGTCTACAACGGTATCGATGTTAACAGTCATAAGTTTTTCTCTCAACCAGATGAATCACCTTATTTGGCGTTTGTAGGTCGTATTTCTCCCGAAAAAGGAACGCATATTGCAATTGAAATCGCTAAACAATCTGGTTGGCATTTAAAAATAGCAGGTAAAATCGATGTCGTCGATGTGGAATATTTCGAGACAATGGTCAAACCCCATATCGATGGCAAACAGATTGAGTATCTTGGTGAAGCAAACCACAATCAGAAAAATGAATTAATGGGTCGGGCAGTAGCTACACTGTTCCCCATAACCTGGCGCGAACCGTTTGGATTAGTAATGGTCGAGTCAATGGCAGCCGGTACTCCGGTGATTGCAATGAAAATGGGTTCTACTGAAGAAGTAATTGCCCACGGTGCAACTGGTTTCGTTTGCGAAAATGTCGAAGAATGCGTAGAATCCATTCGCAAAGTTACCGAAATTGACCGCAATATCTGCCGCGATTACGTCTGGGAAAACTTTAGCGTGCGGCGCATGGTTGATGGTTATGAAGATGTGTATAAAAAGGTTATTGCCGAGCGTTTTGCTAAAACTAACGGACATTTTAAAGGTTCGATAGTTGCAAGTACGAGTTCAATTTAGGTCTTTTGTATTTAGATTATTTGAATTCGTTTGCTATTAGACAGGGATTGTAAATCCCTGTCTAATACCATAAGTCCATTAAAAATGGACTGTTTTGTATGCGAGTAATTAGGATGTATCCTTTTACTTTTCTTACTTTTCAATGCGACTACATTCGTTATTTACTCGGTTAGGTGCAAAATAGAAGTTTTTGTAGGTATTAGTATACTTACGCACCTACAGATTCGGCATAACCTTGCAGATTTTCTGGCTCAAATTGCTGCAAAATCAAAGTTGCCCGATTCGTCGAATCTTCAGTACCTTTAACTATAATCAGATATTTACCAGCATTAAGTCGATTTCGGTAGGGTAAAGCATCTCCACTGCCCACAGTTAAACCGACTGCTCCTCCTGTGAAGTAAGAACCCATCGCACCAGCTAAAGCACCAAAAATACCACCAATGAAGTGATTGCCAAGACTACCAATTGGAATCAATTCAATACCTGTCAAAACATTAAAAGCGTACCCCGCTATAAAGCCAAAGGGAACTGACCACGATAACAAACGGGTTATTCCTTTTTTTGCTTGTTTTTCTGGATTAATTAATCCATACTCATCAGCACTCTTATAACCTTTTCCCAATATATCGATTTCATTGGTTGGCAAACCTTCTTTTTCAAGAGCAGTATAAGCGGCTTCAGCTTGGATGCGGTCTGGTAAAACTGCAACAAGATAATTCATAATTTTATGTCAGGTTAAACTTTGTGCAATTGCTTTTGTTTATGATGACTAGCTGATAAAACAAGCCATATAATCAAAGAATTTAAACACGAACGCAACTAAAAACCTCAATCCCAAGAATGATATAAAGACTAATGCTCTGTGTCATTAATTCTGAGGAGCTCAGAGAATCCGGGTAACTTTTACGAAACCCGGATTCTTTGAACCCCAAGAGTGCGGGATCTTGCTACAGAATTTTTGACACAGACTACTAGGGATTGTAGAAACCTTTATCCAAGCGTAATTTGCCACGAACCGAACTTTTTATAACAACTATTCGATATAAAACATTGACATCCGGCTGAAGTTACGATAAATTATAAAATAACGAGCGTTCGATATAAAACATATGTACCATGCCCAAAATAGTTGACCACGATTTGTATCGTCGGGAGTTGCTGAGTAAATGCTTTGATTTATTTGCAGAAATTGGTTATGGAAGTATTACGATGCGGCAAATTTCCCAAGGGTTAGGAGTTTCGACGGGGACTTTGTACCATTATTTTCCGAGTAAGAAAGAGTTATTTTTGCAGTTAATTCAAGAAGTAGTGGAGAAAGATATCCTCAATGCAACTGCGGAGTCGGAAGGAGTAACCACTTTAAAAGAGCGTGCGATCGCGCTAGGAAAATATCTCAATAAATATCAAGATTATCATATTAAATGGACTTATTTATTAGTTGACTTTTATCAGCATCAAGATGCAGAGGGTATAAGCGATAGTTCGATTATTAAAATGGTTTGCGAACGATATCAGCAAGAAATATATAGATTTTTAGGATTTGAAGATAAAACAATAGCTAACTTTATTTTATGTTTAATTGATGGCTTGATTTTAGAGCGATTAATGAAAAATGAGGAAATTGATTTAGTCGAACAATGCAAATTGCTTGGAACAATGTTAGTGACATATTTTGAAAAATATCCAGAAGGGCTAAGGGCTAGGTAAAAGGTATGATTGTCAAACAAGTTGAAAATGAATTAACTACAAATACAATTCGCCATTTAGCGCGACTTAGCGATTGTATTTTTGCCTTTGCGATGGCGTTAACTGTTGTTGGGTTTGACCTTCCAGAAAATATTCAGTCGATGACGAATACCGACATCAATCAATTTTTAATGACTCAGTTAAAACCATTAGGAACATACGTCATCACTTTTATATTAGTAGCAGTTTACTGGATTGCTCATTCACAACAGCTTGCTTACTACAAACGAACCGATGAAGTGCATCTCTGGATAGGTGTTATTTATCTCATGTGTTTATTCTTAGTACCTTTAGCCAACGATTTCCTCATGACATTTCCCGAAAATGTGATGGTGAAGACTTGGTTTAGTTTGAATATTTCAGCAATTGGTTTTTGTTCCTTCGTTAATTGGGTATACGCAACTAGCAATCACCGATTAGTCGATGCCAACTTAGATAAGCAGATTATCAATGCCACCAAAATCAAAGCGCTAATCGAACCAGTATTTGCATTACTCTCGATTGGTGTTGCTTTTTGGAACCAAGAATTGTGGGATTATAGCTGGCTTGCAATTCCAGTTGTTTATATTTTGGTGGAACGTTTTTTCAAGCGACCTGTAAAGGTCGCCGAAGCAGTTAGGGATTAAAGATAAATAAGCGCGTAAATTTGGGAATCATAACTACAGCATCGATTATTAGAGGGGAAAAATTATGATTAAAATATCTCTGAAACCTGGAAACCGATGGATGATTGGCATGGTGCTTGCTGCAACTGCTGCGACGGGTGGAGTTATTTATTATGGGGTTTCGCAATTTGGATTAACTAGCACAACAGAAAAGCAACTTGTAGAAACGCTACCGGAAGTCAAAAAAGTCACCGCACTGGGACGATTGGAACCCGAAACCGAGATAATTAAGCTATCTGCACCAATTCTGTTGGATGGCGATCGCATAGCCAAAGTCCTCGTCAAAGAAGGTGATATATTAAAATCGGGGCAAGTTGTTGCAATCCTAGATTCGAGAAATAGATTGGAAGACGCTTTATTAGTTGCCCAAAAACAAGTGGGAATGGCAAAAGCCAAACTCGCACAGGTAGAAGCAGGGGCAAAAACCGGGCAAATTCAAGCACAGAAAGCAACCGTTGCTAGGTTGCAAGCACAGACAGTAGGGGATAAAGTTGGACAGCAAGAAATAATTGCTAGGTTAGAAGCGCAATGGCAAGGTGATAGAATCGCACAGCAAGAAACGATTGCCCGATTAGAAGCGCAATTGCAAGGTGATAAACAAGCGCAAGCTGCGACAATCAACCGCTTGCAAGCAGAGTTAAACAATGCGGAAGCAGAATTTGAACGCTATCAACAACTATATAAAGAAGGTGCAATTTCCATTTCGCTGTACGATGGTAAGCGCTTGAGTGTGGAAACAGCAAAACAACAACTCAGCGAAGCGAAAGCGGTTTTGAACCGGATTGATACTACTAGCAATAGGCAAATTAGCGAAGCGAAAGCGGTATTGCGACGAATTAATGCGACTAATAGCAAGCAAGTTAGCGAGGCAAAATTTGCCTTGAATCGCATCAATGCAACTGGTGGTAAGCAAATTAGCGAAGCCGAAGCCACTTTAAATAGTATTGCCGAAGTTCGCCCCGTTGACGTGCAAGCTGCCCAAACCGAAGTTGAGAATGCAGTTGCAACAGCAAAACGTACTCAAACTGAACTCGAACAAGCTTATATCCGTGCCCCAATTGCCGGACAAATCATTAAAATCCACACCCGTGCGGGGGAAAAAATCGGCGATAACGGCATTGCAGACTTAGCGCAGACTAGCCAAATGGTAGCAGTCGCGGAAGTTTATCAAAGCGATATTAGTAAAGTGAAACTAGGACAAACTGCAACGGTTTCAGGACAAGCATTTGCGGGTGAAGTAAAAGGTACTTTATCGCAAATTGGATTACAAGTAAATCGTCAAAATACATTTGCTAACCAACCGGGTGAAAACATGGATAGACGGGTTATTGAGGTAAAAATCCGCATCAATCCGGAAGATAGTAAGCGCGTGGCTGGGTTGACTAATTTGCAAGTTCAGACAGCGATTGAGTTGTAAAGTTTTTCGCAGCTATTTATAACGAATGTCCGATTTAAACACACCAAAGGAGTTTTAAAGTATGTTACAAGGTCTTTATTTATTATTTTGTGTTCTGGGATTGGCTTTACCTTACTCTCAATTCATTCCCTTTATTATCGAACATGGTTTAGATATTCGGCTATTCTTTGAGCAACTTTTTGCTAATAAAATATCTGGTTTCTTTGGAATGGATTTGTTTATATCCTCACTTGTACTATGGATATTTGTATATACCGAAGGTTCGCGCCTGAAAATGCGGATGTTGTGGATATATATTGTTAGTAATCTTGTCGTGGGAGTTTCTTTAGCGCTGCCTTTATTCTTACTGATGCGACAACGACAAATTGAATATGAATTAGTTAAGGTTCCATCGAGTCTTGATTAGTCAAGCTAATATGTCTTTTGTATCAAGGACGGGCAGGGATGCCCATCCCACAAGAACCATACAATTTTTATGTCATATAAAGGTCAGTGGTAAATTCTCAACAAATAGTTTGCACTTGTATGCCTTAAAACGCGAAATAAAAAATTAACTCTTCTTTGCGCCTCTGCGCCTCTGCGCGAGTAAAATCTTTATTATATGCTACCCAAAATCATCAGTAAAAACCTCAAAAAAACCCCCCTTGCATGGCGGCAATTGATGAAAGAAAAAACCCGTCTTGCCATTGCAGTCGTAGGTATTGCGTTTGCGGATATGTTGATGTTAATACAAATGGGTTTCGAGGGTGCGCTATACGACGCATCGATTCAACCACATCGCAATTTACAAGCAGATTTAGTTCTAATTGACCCGCAAATGCAAAGTTTATTTTCAGTCAAAAGCTTTGCCAGAGAAAGACTATATCAAACATTGGCATATGACGGTGTAGAGTCAGTAACACCAGTTTATATATCCACCGGACAATGGCGAAACCCCCAAACTCGTTTAGAAAGGGCAATTTTAATTTGGGGAGTTGACCCAACGAAGCAGACTTTTAAAATGCCGGAAATCAATCAGCGATTGGACAGTTTAAAACAGCTAAATACTGTTTTATTCGATATTGCCGGTCGTCCCGAATATGGGGTAAATAGCGATGAATTTCAAAAAACAAACAAGTTTGAAACTGAATTGAATAGTAAAACAGTTCAAGTAACGGGATTATTTGTAAATGGTGCTTCGTTTGCGGCAGATGGAAACGTAATTGCTAGCGAATCAACGTTTATGCAATTATTTACCAATCGCAAAACTGACAGTATCGAAGTCGGATTAATTAACTTGAAACCGACTGCGAATATCGAGAAAGTCCAAAAACAACTTGCTGCATCGTTACCGAAAGATGTGTTAGTACTAACTAACGAACAATTTGCCCAAGTCGAAAAGAAATATTGGGCTGAAGGTTCATCAATCGGGTTTATTTTTGGTTTAGGTGTCGGGGTTGGGTTTCTTGTCGGGATTGTAATCGTGTATCAAATTTTGTACTCGGATGTCTCCGAACATTTACCCGAATATGCAACATTAAAGGCAATGGGTTATACCGATGGTTATTTATTACGAGTGTTGATGCAAGAAGCATTATTACTTGCTGTTTTGGGTTATATTCCCAGCTTTATTATTACTTCGGGGTTATACGTGCTAGTTAGTAGCGCTACAATGTTACCGATTGCCATGACCGTAGAGCGAGGAATTAATGTGTTTATTTTAACTGTAGTCATGTGTAGCTTTTCGGGTGCGATCGCAATGCGAAAACTCCAGTCAGCAGACCCTGCGGACATCTTTTAAGAAGGGTAAGGGAAGAATAAAGGACAATTATCGCATTTTTAAATCACTCGTGAGGCACAAGATCCCCGACTTCTTTGAGAAGTCGGGGATCTGGACACCGCGAATTTTTATAAGTCATATAAGATAACCAAAAATGACAACTAACAACGAACAACTAATAAATGACATCGGAACCATTAAAAGTGTGATTTCCATTAATAACCTAAATCATTACTTCGGTGAAGGTTCGCTTCGCAAACAGGCTTTATTTGATATAGATTTACATATTAAACAAGGCGAAATTATCATTATGACGGGTCCCTCTGGTTCGGGAAAGACCACTTTATTAACATTAATGGGAGGATTGCGTTCTGCACAGTCCGGTAGCTTGACAATTTTAGGACAGGAAATTTGCGGTGCGACGAAAAAGCAATTAACCGAACTGCGTCGCAATATTGGTTATATTTTCCAAGCACATAACTTGATGACATTTTTGACAGCTAAAGAAAATGTCCGCATGTCATTGGAATTGCACGATGCTTTTCTCGAAGGAGATATCAATGCCAAAGCTACAGAGATACTGGAAATAGTCGGCTTGGGTAATCGTGTCGATTATTACCCAGAGAGTTTATCGGGAGGACAAAAACAGCGCGTTGCGATCGCACGGGCACTCGTCAGTCATCCTAAAATTGTCTTAGCAGATGAACCAACCGCAGCGCTAGATAAAAAATCGGGACGCGATGTGGTGGAATTGATGCAAAAATTAGCCAAGGAACAAGGTTGTACAATTTTGCTCGTTACCCACGATAACCGCATTCTCGACATTGCTGACCGGATTGTGTATATGGAAGATGGACGATTAATCAGCGATGGGATTGATGCAGCAAAAGTACATTAAAAAATCATTGAGATGCT
>CAXTCQ010000341.1:0-8389 GCA_964242965.1 uncultured Calothrix sp.
GAAGAGGGGACTGGGGGAAAGTAGTAAAGGTAAACTAAATCCTGAGACGCGAAATTACCCTGCGGGAACGCTTGAGCGCGAACGCTTCTCTACATCTTTTAACTCCTAACTCTCCGTCGCAAGATTACCCAAGTCACGATTGGAGTACCAATTAAAGCTGTTACCGAATTTAGGGGTAAAACTGTCTGACTTCCGGGAATTGTACATAGCAAATCTGCAAATAATGCCAAAATTGCCCCCATTATCATTACCGCAGGAGTTAGAATGCGATGGTCAGAGGTATTGTATAAACTGCGACAAAGATGGGGAACTGCTACACCCAGGAATGCGATCGCACCGCAAAAGGCTGTAATTACTCCTGCTAAAATCGAGGCACTAGCGATAATCCAGAATCTGACTTGTTGTAAGTTTAAACCTAAAGTCAGCGCGGATGACTCACCGACAAGTAGTACATTCAACGCTTTTGATAATAGGACGGCAACTATTAACCCGAATATGACGACCGTTGTTAAGATTGGCATTTGTTGCCATGTGACTCCTCCGAAGCTGCCGAAAGTCCATTGCAGGTAAGTTTGGATTTTTTGACTATCGCTAAATTGTATTAATATACTAACAATTGCACTCGTTGCATAACCAAATAATAATCCCAAAATTAGCAGTGTCGTTGTATCTTGAACGCGACGCGATACTATTAATACTAAACCTAAACTTGCTGCTGCACCCAATGTTGCGGCAATAACTAAACTTAAATCGTTTAATATTTCCAATTGGAATAATGCACTTGTTCCGATTGTATTTGCTGCAAGGACGACGATTGCGACACCTAAGCTTGCACCCGAACTAATACCTAATATAAATGGTCCTGCTAATGGGTTTCTAAAAAGTGTTTGCATTTGCAATCCACTTACTCCTAATGCAGCACCTGCTAATGTTGCTGTTATCGCTTTGGGTAAGCGGAATTTGAGGATGATATTAGTCCAGGTACTTTTTTGTGCTTCTCCACCGAGTAATACGGTAACGACTTGGTTAAGGGGAATTGAAACCGAACCAAATGCTATGTCAAGGAGGAATATTAGGATTAGGAATAAAATTAAAGTTGGGAAGAAGAGGTTTTTAAATAAATGCTTTTTTGCTATTTTATGAATATTTTTATTCTTTGGCTTGGTTTTAGTCATGGTTGTTTTTATATCATTTGTGAGGTTCAGATCCCCGACTTCTTAAAGAAGTCGGGTATCTAAATCTCACCTCAATTTATTTTTTGATAGTAAACTAATTGATGATTGGGTAAAATCTCTGGATGAAAAATCTTGATGAGGTCAGATAAAACTACATCGGGATTGCTAATTCCAGCTTCCCAGTAATCATTACCTCCATTTTCCTTCAACCGTGCATTGTTATTAAATAAATTGCCATTTTTCACAGCTTTAAAATCAGCATAGCGGTTATCTTCGGCAAGTAAATCTTTTTTGTTTTTCCACGACTGGCTAAAATTTAACCAATAATCAGCATTCGCAGCACGTTCAATGACTGCTTCAAACGATAGAGGGAGACTTCCAGAAGATGTATCGCTATTCCAAAGATAGTTTGCACCAGCATCATTAAGATATTTTGCAGCATAACTCTTTCCTGCCGGCATGTACCAAGTACCTTTAAAGTTGAAACCAAGAAATGCAGTTGGACGTTGTTTGATAGATTTTGCTGCTTCTGCTATCGATACGTATTTTTTTGCGACATCAGCAAATATTCGTTGTCCTTTTTGTTCTTGGTTGAAAAATAATGCCGTAAATTTCAACCATTCACTTCTTCCCAAAGGGGTATCCTCCATGTATTCGGCATTTATCGCTACTTTTAAACCTGCTTCTAGCAATTTTGGATAACTATCAGTTTGGGAATTTCCTGTTCCAAAAGTTGTAATTAGTTCGGGGTTCAGTTCGATAACTTTCTCAACATTGACGTTGACGTTATTTCCAACTGAGGCTATTTTTCCGGTTTTGATTTTCTCGACAACTTCTTGGGTGTTTACTCTCTCAACGTCGCTAACTCCAACTAGCTTGTCAACTACTCCTAGTTTTGCTAGATGAGGTAAATGTGTAGTTGAAAGCGCGATAATAGAATTAACGGGTACTGTGATGATTTGGGAATCTTGGAATCCGCTAGGTGTTGGTGTCCCGCACTGTACTAGAACATATTGAAACCCGCTTTTGGCGTTTTTCCAGGGTTGTTTGACTGTGACAACTTTATAGTTTTTATGGTATTCGACGGTAAAACCTTTAGCGTAAGTAAGATTTGTTTTGTTGGGGAAATAGTCTTGGTTGGAATTATAGTTTTGTACGCAATTATTAGTTGTGGGTGAAGTGGCAATATTGGGTTGTTTTTGACAACTGATAATCAAAGCAGCGATGAAAAGTATATTACACAAGAATATTATAAATCTTGCTTGGTGATTCGGCATATAAAGTAATTATTGTTTAGAGTATAGCAATTCTATCTAAGTTAGTAGTTTTGTAGGTTGGGTGAAACGTAGTATAACCCAACATCAACGTGACTATAAATGTTGGGTTTCGCTATCGCTGCATCGAACTTACTAATTAAACCAGTAACCCAACATCAACATGACTATAAATGTTGGGTTTCGCTATCGCTGCACCCAACCTACTAATTAAACTACTAATTAAACCAGTTATCTAACCTGATATCTAGAAAATCGGCGTAGTCACTCACATTATTCGTCACTAAAATCAAATTATTTACTGCTGCGATCGCCGCAATTTGAGTATCTGCAAATGGTGGAGTTTTACCCAATTGAACTAATCTTGCGCGTTCTGTTGCGTGCCACTTTGCCGCTACAGTATCATAAGCTAAAATTAGCAGTTTGGCTTCAACTTCTTCTCGAAGATACGCTTCAATTGTTTGGCGTTTGCGTGAATTTGGTAGACGATAGCAACCATAAAGCATCTCGTGAAAGACTACTGTCGCTGTAGCAGTTAAACTACTATGTCTAATAAGTAACTCCATTACGCGAGGGTTGGGCAATGGACGTAAAGGCTCAGATAAGATGTTAGTATCCAAAAGGAATTGAGGCGTACTCAAAATTCGACCTCGTGACCAGTGGTTTTATCGCGCACATCCTCGAATATATTATCTGGGTCAATATCCAAGTTTTGTACTTGATACTTCTGACGAAAAGCTTCTAAACTTTCACCAAATCCAAGCTGGTTAGTTAGACGTTGATATTCTTCTAGTGAGAGGACAACAGCTACAGGTTTTCCTCGTCGTGTAATCTCGACTGATTTTCCCTGTTCGGCAGTATGGACAACTTGAGCAAAGTTATCCCGTGCTTCGGCTATGGAATATTGATCGGACATCAGAAAATATATGGCTATTTATATGGCTATCTTATCATTGGAACTGTTTGTTGTGTTGCGATCGCGCCCCGACAGCTTCCGCATCGCTTTATTAGCTTAATAACGATTATCATTTTACTTGAGTTTTAACTGTTTGCTTAATTCGGGAATCAGGGGAGTAGGGGAAAATAAGAAATGATTATTGACAAATAACAGCAGACAAATGACCAATAAATATATTATTTTTTACAAACCTTATGGCGTTCTCAGTCAATTTACGCAGGATACGCCCACGCAAATGACTTTAAAAGATTATATTGATGTTCCAAATGTATATCCGGTGGGACGGTTGGATTGGGATAGTGAGGGGTTGATGCTGCTGACAAATAACGGAAAGTTGCAGCATCGTTTGGCAAATCCAAAGTTTGGACACGAACGTACTTACTGGGTGCAGGTCGAACGAATTCCCGATGAAATGGCTTTGGATAAATTGCGAACAGGCGTACAAGTTCAAGATTATCGAACTAAGCCGACGTTGGTACAATTATTACCTGAAGAACCGTTACCCGAACGTAACCCACCAATCAGATTTAGAAAAAATATCCCGACAGCTTGGTTAGAAATGACTTTGACCGAGGGAAAAAATCGCCAGGTGCGTCGAATGACTGCTGCTGTGGGATTTCCGACGTTGCGGTTGGTACGAGTAAAAATAGCGCACTTGAAATTAGATAATTTACAACCGGGTGAATGGCGTGACCTCACACCCGTAGAATCCGATTTATTGCATACTATTGCTTTTAAATGGTAGGGAGTGGGGAGTAGATGGCGTTGAAGCAATATTTGTAACCTCACAAATCGAATACAGATGTTGGGTTGCGCTCCGCTACACCCAACCTACTCCTACTCGCTATTTAAATAAAGTTTTACTGACTAAATTCCACAAATATCTACCAAAAGTAGTACAATAATTTTCCCTTCTTGCCGTTTTAACATTCAACTGGGTGCAGGTCTATTTAAATTATGAGCCGTAATCACCAATCTAGTAGGCATCAATCTTGCCATGAATCAGATAATATTATACCTTTACCGCCTGCACGGTTGGAACTTGTGCCTGAATTAGCCACCGATGAGTTTTGCTCGAATGAACTGCACCGAACTGAAAATGATTTGCCGTTCCGCAAGCTATACGAGCAACTTCCTTCGATTTATTTGACGCTCGATATAACTGGAATTATTCTGTCTGTAAATCAATACGGTGCAGAACGACTCGGTTGCACCCCGTCCGAATTACTGAATAAATCGGTGATGCAATTATTTGCAGTTTCCGAACGGCAACGTTTAGCGAATGCGTTACTAAGCTTGTTTAAAACTGCGAGTGATGTTGGAAATTGGGAGTTTTGTTTAGATTGCCCGGACAGTCAGATTGCATGGGTAAAAGTGGTAGCCAGAATTTTGCCGGGAGATGAGCAACCGCTGATTTCGATGGTATGCGAGGATATTACAGCTTACAAGCGTTCGGAAGATGCTTTATGCGACGAGCAACGCTTTCAAATCGTGGCTAATAGCACACCTGTAATGTTGCGAATGGCAGGGTGCGACGGATTTTTTGACTTTTTTAACGAATTTTGGCTCGAATTTACCGGACGCAGTATCGACCAGGAACGGGGTATCGGTTGGATTGATAGCGTGCATCCCGATGATAAATTTTTCTGCTTGCAAACCTATTATTCGGCATTGAATACTCGTAGTAAATTTAAAATCGAATATCGCTTGCGGCGTGCCGATAATGAGTATCGATGGATTTTAGATACAGCTACGCCTCGGTTTACACCGAGCGGAAATTTCGCTGGCTATATTGGGTGCTGCATTGATATCACCGAACGCAAATCCCTTGAAGTGACGCTGTGCAAAAGCGATATGGCAAAAGCTCAATCGTCCATTGAGTTGGATTTTCTCAAAGACGAGTTTTTGAGTACGGTATCGCATGAGTTGCGTACTCCGCTGACAAACATTAAAATGGCGATTCAAATGTTGGGTATTACTCTGAATTTACGAGAAAATACTTCATTACCTGAATCGAAAGCATCCCGCTATTTTCAGATTCTCAATAACGAGTGCGATCGCCAAATCAATTTGATTAATAATTTCCTCGATTTACAAAAGCTCGATACCAATGTCAAACTGGTACTCGAAACTATTGACACCCAATCATGGCTGGTGCGAGTTGTAGAATTATTTCAAGCGCGAAACCGCAACGTCAAGCAACGCTTAACGATTAATATCGCACCAAACCTTCCTGGATTCATTAGCGACCCCTTTAGCTTGGAACGCATTCTAATCGAATTATTGACTAATGCCTGCAAATTCAGCCCAGAAAATGAAGATGTTACCGTTAGTGCTTCTTTTACATCGCGTAATATTGAGTTTCAGGTAGTAAATACTGGTGTCGAAATTGAAACGGACCAGCTACCGCTAATTTTTCATAAATTTTATCGAATTCCCAGCAATGACCCTTGGAAACAGGGTGGAACCGGGTTAGGATTGGCCTTGGTGCAAAAGCTGACTAAGTGTTTAGGAGGAACAATCGAAGCCGAAAGTGGGTCGAACTGTACTCGTTTTACGATTCGATTTCCTTGGGAAGAGGGAGTCGGGAGACAAGGGAGACAAGGGGGACATGGGGGACAAGGGGGATAAAAGGGACAAGAAAAAATTTACTCCTCATCTCTCTCATCTTTCCCTATTCCCTTCTGCCTTCTGCCTTCTGCCTTCTGCCTACTCTCTACTGTAATAAATAACACTGCCACAAAAATTCATCGGTCAAGCCGAAATATTCGGAATTGATATACTCTTAACAAGAGCTGCCAGTTGTTGTCTAAAAGCACCTCGGAACCGGAATTAAGGAATTTCCACAATGCTGATTTGCCCTGAGTGTAAGTTTGAAAACCCAAATACGAATAAGTTTTGTCAAAATTGTGGCACTTCGCTGACCTTTCATGTTTGTCCCGCATGTGGTGTCGATGTACCTGTAAATTCAGAACAATGTCATAATTGCCACGAATTTTGCGGAACGGTTTGGTGGGCAATTATTACCAAACTAGATTCTCCCTCAGTGCAGGCAACCCAAGTAGTTGAGGATAATGATACTTTTATTCAAGTATCGCCTGATACGCAAAAGGTTGTCGAAGTTGGCAATGTAGGGGAAACGCTAACGGCAACGATTCCTGCTACTCCAATTTCTAACGATTGGGAATTCCAGGTTGGTGATTATTTAGATTCGCAGCAACGTTACAAAATACTCGAACCGCTACCTAGTTCAACCGAAATTGCTGCTAGTAATGAGGTGTGCTTGCGGGTTCTCGATTGCCAGCCGTATCAACTTACTCCAATTATGGCAGTTTTGGATTCGCACAATCAATCTAATGCTCAATTAATTGATTCCGTTCCAATTGCTAAACCTTATTTAGAATTATATTCGCACTTGCATCAAGGTATTCCACCGATTCATGATGCTTGGCAAGAGGGTATCCAGGTTATTCTCCTCGAAGACCGTTCAAATTGGCAATACTTGCTCGAACTTTGGCGCGACGATGAAACAACATCGTTGCAAATAGTACATTACTTTTACCAGATGACCCAGTTGTGGGAGATGCTGGAACCAATGCACTGTCGGCAAAGTTTGTTGGAATTATCGAATCTCCGTTTGGATGAAGATTTGTCACTCGTATTACAAAGGCTTTACGTGGAAACTCGCAATAATGCGGCGTTAGCTCAGTCATGTGCGGAGGTCGAGCCAAGTATAAAGATTGATGAAGAATCGTTGACAATTAAGACATTGGGTTGCATGTGGCATAAATTGTTTAGGCAATCGCAACGCACGCAATTCGGGGCCTTAATGCAATTGTTGGGGGATTTGGACGTTGGTAATATTCAAACTATGGAGCAATTGCAGTCACGCTTGAAAGCGATCGCATCGGAATTACAACCGACACCAACTGCGGATAGTGCTGATGTGACTATGACGCTTGTATCTGCTCCAAATACTGCGGCACCTACTGTTCTGCAATTCGAGCAATCAGAGGAGAATGGAAGTAAAAGCGATGATATGCCTACAATCGTTCTCCCGATGCAGCTAAACAATCTGGAAAATGCAGGTCTTACCGATGTCGGTCGGCAACGCGACCACAACGAAGATTACTTTGGAATCGAAACAAAAATTAATAAAACTGAGTTGCCGAAAGCGCGTGCGATCGCAGCTCGTGGATTATACATCCTTTGCGATGGTATGGGCGGACATGCGGGAGGTGAAGTTGCCAGCGAGTTAGCGGTCAGTACGCTACGAAAATACTTTCAAACTTACTGGAATTACAACCACCTTCCAAGCGAAGATATTATCCGTCAAGGAGTGCGCGAAGCCAACCAAGCAATTTACGACTTGAATCAAAAAGATGCGCGTTCGGGTGTCGGTCGCATGGGGACAACTTTGGTAATGCTATTGGTACAAGATACTCACGTTGTCGCAGCACATGTCGGGGATAGTCGTTTATATCGCTTAACCCGTAAAGGACTCGAACAAGTAACCATCGACCACGAAGTTGGTCAACGCGAAATTGCTCGCGGAGTCGAACCGAGTATAGCTTATGCGCGTCCCGATGCTTATCAACTCACCCAAGCACTCGGACCCCGTGACGAAAATTTAATCGACCCGGATGTGCAATTTTTCCAAATAAGTGAAGATACATTATTTATCCTTGCCTCAGACGGTTTATCGGATAATAATTTACTCGAAACTCATTGGCAAACCCACCTGCAACCCTTACTAAGTTCGGATGCTAACTTAGATAAAGGTGTAAGTGAATTAATTGAGATTGCCAACAAATACAATGGTCATGACAACATTACTGCTGTATTAATCCGGGCAAAAGTCCGTCCAACGATAGAAAGAGGGAGTAGGGAATAGGGAGTAGGGAGTAGGAATTAGAAATAGCAATAATAATTTAAGTATTTAACTTAGAAAACAAGAAAACAAATAACTTCTCCTTCTCCCC
>CAXTCQ010000342.1:0-8385 GCA_964242965.1 uncultured Calothrix sp.
TTTTTTTCCAACTCTCTTCCACTAAAAACTTTTTTTGTCGGGGGCCCCCCCCCCCCCCCCCCCCCTACAGTATCTCATGTTAATCCAAAGTTCTGTATAAATAAAAGTTAGGCTCGTAGTTGCTTCATGAAAGTTCCTGTAGCACTAAAGCGCTACATGCCTATTCAATTCTCGATGACAAAAATTAAGCGATCGCATCCTCAAATCGAGAGTGCGATCGCAACAACGAATATTCTAAAGTCACAATCGTGCAAGCAATAAGCTTAGTAGTTATTGCGGTTGTTACTACGGTAGTTATTGGGGTAGTTATTAGGGTAGTTATTACGTGTCGATATTGTAAAAGGTGAATTTAAACGCAGCGTCAAGTCGCGCTGGGTATCAACCGAAATCAAATCAGCTTCACGTCCTCCTGTAACAGCACCGAAAATACCACCAGCACCACCACCAAGCAGAAGTTCGGTCCATTCAATCTGTTTGTTTCCTGTAATCAGCGCAATTACCGCAGCTGCACCAGCACCATAACCAGCATCGCGGAGAATCTTACCCGTATCAGCACCTTTTTTGACTCTTTCAGTACGGGTTATAGTATTTGAAGAAGCATCAATACTTTGTCTTTCACCTGAAGGTAATACGATTTCTCTAGCAACAAACCGTACACCTTTTTGCGAACGGCGATCGTCGGGAACAAATTCGCCGATAATTTCGCTATCGCGGGGAATCAATACATTTCCACCCGCACGGTCTACTAAATTGCTAGCTACTCTCAATGTTACTTTCGCTGATTCTCCGGGAGCTAGGAGAAATTTATCTTTATCGGAGGTTGTAGGGATTGTTGCACCCGCACGAATTGTAGTATCGCGTCCGTTATATGTACCATTTGATGGTTGCCCAATTCGGTATTGAGCATTTGCAGGTAAAAGTACAAACATTGGGGCAACTGCACCTGTTGTAATTGCCATTGCCATTAATGCGGCAGTTCCATTTTTCCAACGTTGAAGACGGTTCATAATCGGTTCCTTTTGGTTCTCTTGTTATTATTAGTGACGTGATGTTACTGAGTTTGTTTCTAAACTTTTTACATCTATACTATCGGCATATTCCGAGTGGTTAATTGAGGATTTATATAATGTTTGACTGCGGTTACTTAAGCAATTCTCTAATTTTTGCTGTACGTTTCGCTATTACGGCTTACTTGTTAGACGCATTCCTCAACGCGATTGTTCCTAACCTCTTCACCCTTCCCTATAAACTATTTATAACAAGAATTTTGAAGACCCTGTTAACGTAAAAACCTAATTATTTAGTTGGGTTTTACGACTCTACCTTCAGAACAGCTAGTAGTTTATACGGTTAATTTTGCCAAATAGTGAGGGTTAAATACCCGACAACTTTTACGCACGTCGGGATCGGGAGCACAAGTCACTTGGACTTACCCTCAAGGGAGCACGGATGCCCATCTTACAAGCTAAATTATTTTTCCGAAGGACGAAGTAAAACTATTTCCACAACCCAAAAAATTATTCCCCAAAATGTAAACAATTGTAAAAATGAGGTCTTAAGGACTAGAAACATGCTTTGTACATAGCTAAACTAACAACAAGTGTATGTTTGTTCTAGTCGATTAAAAATAAAAGGTGTGGCATAGAAGCCTCGATGATTCCACTACAACTGACCCTCAAAAATTTTCTGAGTTACCGGGATGCAACTTTAGATTTTCGCGGTTTGCATACGGCTTGTATTTGTGGCTCGAATGGGGCTGGAAAGTCTTCGCTTCTCGAAGGAATCACCTGGGCAGTTTGGGGTGAAAGTCGAGCTGCTGCGGAAGATGATGTTATTCAAACTGGTGCAAAAGAAGTTCGCGTTGATTTTACCTTTGAGGCAAATCAACAAGTTTATCGAGTTATTCGCACGCGACATCGGGGTGCGAGTGGTGTTTTAGAATTTCAAATTGAAACAAGTAGTGGTTTTAAAGCGCTGACAGGAAAAGGAGTCAGAGCTACGCAGGATTTGATTTTAGAACATATCAAGCTCGATTACGACACATTTATTAATTCGGCTTACCTGCGTCAGGGACGTGCGGACGAGTTTATGCTCAAGCGTCCGGCAGAGCGAAAGGAAATTTTAGCGGAATTATTGAAGCTGAACCAGTACGATGAGTTGGAGGAACGAGCGAAGGAATTATCGCGTCAATTCAAAGTTAGGGGAGAAGAGATTGAG
Organism: uncultured Calothrix sp.; assembly: GCA_964242965.1. Classification (GTDB taxonomy): domain Bacteria; phylum Cyanobacteriota; class Cyanobacteriia; order Cyanobacteriales; family Nostocaceae; genus JANNFJ01. The sequence goes on from CAXTCQ010000342.1 coordinate 2,218, forward strand.
CGATCGCAAGAATCATTAAAAACGCAGTTACTATCTGAAGATGCTCTAGCGCAACAACGTAGCGCTACCGAAACCTCGCTCAACCAACTCCAACAAGTACAGCAGTTTGAAAATATCCAATTACAAAGCTTACAGGTTGTTCAGCACCAGCGGCAAAGTTGGGAAGAACAACTTAACTTTGTGCGGCAGCAATTTACTAATTTAACTCAAGATTGTTCGCGTCTCGAAAAAGACCAATCCGTAACGAGTAACCAATTAGGGACGCTTACAGAATTATTAAGAAAAGCTAACGAGATTGAATCGGGATATCAACAATACCAAAATCTTCAAGCACGCGAAGAAGCCTTTAGTGCCAAATTTCAAGAATTTAACCGCTGCCAACAACAGCGTAATTTAAAACAACAGCAACTCAATAAACACTCTTCAGCACTCGAACGCCAGTTGCAACAAGCACAGGCACAACTCGAAGCACTACAGCAACAAGAACGCGATATTCAACAAACCCTGAGTAAATCGACTGAAGTCGAAGCTGCATTAGGGCAGTTAACGGCAGCACGAAATCGATTAACGCATCTCGATGACTTGCAGATGCGCGTTGCACCAGCATTACAGCAACGTCAGCAACTTCAAAGTCAAATCGATCGAGTTCAGGCAAATTTGCAAGCGCGACTCGAACAACTGGTAGCGAATGAAAACCAACTCGAACGCACTTCTAAACGTCAACCGCAAATTCAACAAGCGGTAATGGCAGTTGCCGTACAAATCGAAGAACTCGATAAAACGCGGGTTTATTTGCAACGAGTTCAAGAAAAAGGACAGGAAAGACGGCACTTTATTGAACGCTTGCAAGCACAGCAGCGTGAATACGAACGGCTTTTAGGCGAACTCGAACATAAATTGCACATGCTGCGAACACCCGATGCGACATGTCCGTTGTGCGAACGTCCTTTAGATGAGCATCACTGGAACCGCGTTGTTCAAAAAACTGAAGGTGAATATAAGGATACCGAAGGGCAACTTTGGGTTGCCCGCGAACAAATGGCATTTTCCGACCGCGAAATCCAAGTATTACGGCAGGAATACCGCGATGTATCGCAAAAACTCGCGCCTTATGATAATCTACGCGAGCAAAGAGGACAATTGTCGGCACAATTGGAATCAAGCAGCGATGCCGATGTGCAATTACAACAAATTGCCGCCGAAAAAGAAAAATTAGAACGGGCATTACATTTGGGAGAATATGCCCCCGACAAACAAAATGAGTTGCAGCAAGTCAACGAATATCTCCAAAATTTAAATTACAACGAACAAGACCACGCCTTAGCACGAAACGAAGTCGAACGCTGGCGCTGGGCAGAAATTAAACAAGGGCAAATCAAAGAAGCAGCCAAGCGCCAAGCCCAACTCGCTGCCCGCAAACCCGAACTCGAAGCTCAAATTGCCGATTTAGAAACCCGTATCGAGCGAGAAGCAGTTGAATCCGAATGTGCCCGCGAAATTGCCGAATTAGACCGATATATCGCTGAAGTCGGCTACGATACTACCGAACACAATAACATTCGCACCGCATTACGCACAGCGCAAGCTTGGCAGTTCCGTCACCAGCAGTTACGAAATGCCCAGCAGGAATATCCTCAACTCCAAGCGCGTTTGGATGAATTACAAGCAGCATTACAAGCACGAGTGGGCGAACGGCAACAACTTACAGCACAAATCGAAGATTTTGTCAATCAACTAGAACAAAGTGCCAACCCAGCCGCTCAAATTCAAGCATTGGAAGCACAACTAGCGCAGCGTCGCCGCCAACTTGACGAATATTTGGCGAATTTAGGACGACTCGAACAACAAGCGCAGTATTTAGAAGGATTGCGATCGCAGTACGACCAGCAACTCGAACAGGTTCAGCAAGTGCGGCGACAGCACCGCGTTTATCAGGAATTAACGCAGGCGTTTGGTAAAAATGGTATCCAAGCGTTGATGATTGAAAATGTGCTACCGCAGCTTGAAGCCGAGACAAATCAACTACTAGCGCGGTTGAGTGCCAATCAATTACATGTACAATTTGTGACGCAGAAGTACGGGCGCAATGGGAAAGCGACGAAGAAAAACGCCAAGTTGATTGATACTTTGGATATTTTGATTGCCGATGCACGGGGTACTCGTGCCTATGAAACTTATTCGGGTGGTGAAGCTTTTAGAATCAACTTTGCGATTCGGTTAGCATTGGCAAAACTCTTAGCCCAACGTGCGGGTGCTGCACTACAGCTACTAATAGTCGATGAAGGATTTGGAACTCAAGATGCCGAAGGATGCGATCGCTTGATTGCTGCCATTAACGCGATCGCTCCCGATTTTGCCTGTATCCTGACTGTAACCCACATGCCACACCTCAAAGAAGCTTTCCAAGCCAGAATCGAAGTCAATAAATCACAGCAAGGTTCGCAAGTACGTTTATCTACTTAGACAGTAAAGTTTTAATAACTACTTTGGGGACATGGTATGAGTAAAGAGATCGTAGCGCGAATTTTTGACCCATTTTTCACCACAAAACCCATTGGTAGCGGTACAGGATTAGGATTTCACAAAGGCACAATCAATTGTGTTTCGTCCATTGGAGGGGGCACCGAATTTATAATCGAAATTCCCATCCGTCAAAAATACCGTAGGGGCGGGTTCACCGACAATCTAGAACAACAGCGATAAATCCATATAAACCCGCCCCGCCCTCACTACTCTTGAGGGTCATCTACGAGTTCGCCATCGATCGAGAGTTGACCAAAAGGTGGTGAACCATAGCCAGCGTAACCACCGCGTGCAGCTTTAAGTTTTCGTCCTTGTTCTAGCCTTTCCCAGATACTTCCTTGTTCGGAGTTATCTGCCGTCATGTTTGCAGAATATATATAAATAGCGTTGTTATCTTAACTTAATTAAGCTCAGTATGTGTACGTGTATCTCTCCCCCTAATTTCATCATGTAATACATTTGTATTACTGTAACTACCGCGTCGATAGATATTTGATTGTTTTTAGTATAAAGATTAAAAAATATTATCAAAATAGCCAAAATTATCAGTAACGAATTTGATACGCGAATTATTTCCGAAGTTAGGGTTTGAGAAAGTATGAAGCAAAGCTCGATCGGAGAACGAGATGCATAAATGTCGTTCCGATTATTTCTTATAACTTTTAAGAAACGTAAACTAGTTCGCTATATCGTTGGGATTGCCCCGTATGATAGATTTGAGCGTGCAGTTATAAAAATATATTCAGCCACAAATAATACCATTAACAACCGAGAAAGCTGGATTATTCTTGTTGAATTGAATTCCAATAATTGATTAATTCAATTTGCTTTATACATTGGTTCGCTGTATTTTAAATAAAATTTAATTTTTCAAACAACAAAAATATGAAACGTATTTTAATTATTGAAGACGATGATTTTGATAGCTTTGTAATTGGCGATTTTTTAGAACGTAACAACTTTGAAGTTACCGTTACAGAAAATGGCTTGATGGGCATAAATTTTGCCAAGCAAGAAAAACCAGATTTAATTCTTTGCGAAATTAATGTATCGGTACTTGATGGCTATGAAGTAATCGAAGCTATACGTCATGAAAGCAGCATTGCCAATACTCCTTTATTTTTTCTTTCTACTGTTGACGACCCTGAAAGTCGTAAGCGTGCCAAAGAATTAGGGGTAAACGACTACTTAATTAAGCCGATAGATTTGGATGAGTTATTAATTCAGATTAATCAGCATTTGCCATAATTGCATCGCACGGCTATGCTAGGAGGCATCTATGATAACATAATTACTAGAAAATGCATAAAATTCTTTTATGTATAAGAAAATTTTTCTAGAAAAATGCTGATATCAGTACCTGAATTATTAAAAATCAGTTTAATATAGCTTAATGTCAAGCAAATCAGCCTTTGGACTTGTATAAATGAGAAGTAAACAAATTTCTGCATGATTTGTACTGCATTAGTACGATGATTGTCCTGCTCATAAATAGTGGTTTCATCTCATGTGAGGCTCAAAATGACTATCTGGCTAGAGGTTTTCTAACCTGTAGTTGATGAAGTCGTAGTCAAAGGACAATTATCTTGATAGAACAGACAAAATTAGTGGAAGCTCAAATGCAAGAACCGGAAATCATGGAAACCCAATCTCCAGAAGCGACAATGCAAGAAATCAACAGCCAAACAGGAACCATTACAAAAATCCAGCCAACTCAGTCGCAAGACGAATGGGTTCAGTATGGAGAAAAAATTTCTAGTTTCTTAGCTACCTTGCCCGAATATCTAGGAAGCATCTTCAATAAATACAAACAGCCTTTGACTGTTGTTGGCTTGATTGTTGCATCATTTGTAACTCTACGAGTTGTCTTTGCGATTTTGGATGCTTTGAATGATATTCCTTTGGTCGCACCTACTTTTGAATTAATCGGTATTGGATATTCGGCTTGGTTTGTCTACCGCTATTTACTCAAAGCTTCCAGCCGAGAAGAGTTAACCTCTGAAATCACAACCCTAAAAAGTCAGGTTGTTGGTGGAGAGGATAATTAAACCACAAAGCTATTGCTCCCGCCCCGTCAGGGGATTTACAGCCTTTTTGCAAGCATAGTCGAAATAGCTGAAAAATCCCCTGACGGGCAAATTGGCTTCAGTGAAAAGCAGTTCAAACTGCACAAACATATGCCAGTCTCCGCAAGCTCTAATATTTATAGCATCAGGAAACTGGCTATGTACGTGCAGCAGTATACCGTAAAATAAAAAATTGGCAAAAACTGCTGCGATACTGAGAACATAGAAGCCCGTGGCATCGCATTTAATTAGCAAAATCCTTGACCGCAGTCAGATTATCTGCTAAGGAGTGACATTAACTATATTGTCTGACTTAATTGGTTGTAACTTACCCATCCGCACCATAGCTTGGTGAATCATCGCTGCAACTTCAGCGCGAGTCGCTTCTTTATTAGGTGCAAAAGTTTGTCGGTCGGGATAGTTAACTACAAGTTTATCGACACTTGCTGCTGCAACTCTGTCGATTGCGTACTTGGGAATGTCTTTGGCATCTTTAAAAATATTCACCACTTTGTCGGCAGAAGATGGTGTTTTCAAATTTAGACCGCTGACTAATGCTACCAAAACTTGAACGCGGGGAATTTTTTGTTCCGGTTTAAAGGTTTTGTCAGGGTATCCCTTCAAAAATCCCGTTGCGATCGCATCATTTATAGCACCTGTTGCCCAATATTTTTGGGGGATGTCAGTAAAACTTAATTGATTCTGCCCACCTTCTTTATTGAAAGCACGTTCAAGTACCGCTGCAAATTCAGCGCGAGTTATCGGCTGATTTGGTCGAAACGAATAATCTTCAAAACCCTCGATGATTTTGCGCGAAGACAGCACATCAATAAAGCCTTTTGCCCAATAATCCTGTGGCACGTCCGTAAATGCCCTTGGTGGGGGAATTGTCGGCATTTTTGCCACTGGGGTTGTTAATTGAAACGGTTGTGGATTTGCATTTGTTACAGGTGGTACAACCTGAGACTGGATTGCATTAGGTGGAGTAATTACTAAAGGTACAACTCCTAAAAATCCATTGTTAGGTATAGAAGATGTTTCCGGTTGGTCTACAGTTGGGGACGGAGGCAAAACTTGTGAACCTACATTCGGCTGTAGACTCGGATTTACCCCAAGATTAGGTGCAGGCGATATATTAGAATTTGGTTCTACACTAGCTTGCGGATTTGGTGCGAACAGATTAAAATCCAATCCTGTGACATTCCTACGGGAAAATGACCAAAATAGAATTGCCCCAATAGTGGTAAAAGCAACTAATACACCAATAAACTCATCAAAATCTAGAGGATTTCGTTGAGATGACCTTGGGTCGGAAGGTGGCATGTTTGTCATTGTTAATTACTTGAGCCGATAAGGTACGTTATTGAGAATTTAAAGTTACTATAGCTAGATTTGCAAGACTGACTGCAAAATACAAAATAAAATCTTAAAACTTAGGTATAAATAACAGCGTACAAGTTAACAGGGCTAATGTAACAAACCGAACTAATTTTTTTGGAAGTAGGGAGGTAGGCAGGTAGGGAGGTGGGGAGGTAGGGAGGTGGAGAAGAATTTAAGAACATTCTTCCCCCCCTCTTTC
>CAXTCQ010000343.1:0-8344 GCA_964242965.1 uncultured Calothrix sp.
CCTCCATATTTTCTCGTATTCTTTTTCAAAAATCAAATAGGATTCCTATAGTAGTTTTTGCGCTGTTAATGCCCATTACTGGATTTTATATTGACCGCTTTGGTTCACGTTTAGTGACTGCGGTTGGTGGGGTAATTATGGGTCTTGGTTATTTGCTGTCAAGTTTCGATGGTAATATATCTATGCTCACTATTACTTATGGAATTGTCGCGGGTATTGGTGTTGGTATTGCATATGGAGTCCCTTTAGTAGTTGTTGCTAGATGGTTTCCAGATAAAAAAGGTCTTGTAGTCGGGTTGACTGTAATTGGGTTTGGTTTGTCACCCTTGGTTACTGCACCTCTGGCTAAATCATTGATTGATGACTATGGAGTTAGGCAAACTTTCGTAATTTTTGGTATTGCATTTATCGCAATTATTGTTTTAATTTCGGCTCTATTGCAGACACCTCCAAAGGGATGGAAACCAGCAGGTTGGAATCCTCCTGTGAAGGTGACATCAAGCACAAATCAATCGATATCGATGCTAAAAACTCCCACATTTTACGGATTGTGGTTATGCTATGCTATTGGCACTTTCGCTGGATTAGCAGCAATTGGTATTTCCAGTCCCTTAGCACAGGAAATTATTAAGCTGGATGCAGCAACTGCGGCAAGTACGGTATCGTTGTTTGCTATCTTTAATGGTCTGGGAAGAGTGTTTTTTGGTTGGTTAACTGACCGTTTAACACCAAAATTTGCAGCAATTGTGGCTTTTGTGATGGTTCTGATTGCTTCAATTATGATGTTAAATGTTGGTACTGGTGATGTGGCAACTTATTTAGTTGCTTTTACACTGTTCTATTTTTCCTTTGGGGGATGGCTTGCGATCGCACCCACTTCGACTTTAAGCTTGTTTAATCCCGAAGACTATGCCAAAAATTACGGTATTGTTTTTACTGCTTTTGGAGTTGGTGCTTTAGCCGGAACTTTGCTTGCTGGACGCATTCGAGATATTTTTGGCAGTTATACAACTTTCTTTTATCCGACTGCTGGAATGGCAATTTTAGGCATTATTCTATCTGTATTTATGCTTAAACGCAGTTTGATTGTAGGGGATGCGAAGCTGGGAGGCAGAATCTAGAATTAAAAATTTTAAAAAGCAAAAAGCGCCTGGACGTGTGACCGTGTTTCCACTCCAAGCGCTTTCTGTTTTCAACTTACTCCTCACACACTCCTAAAGAATAGCCTAAGTTTTATTAGATGGCAAGTAGTTGAAATAAATTTTAAAAATTAGGGAGTCGGGAGTGTGTAAAAATAGTCTTTTTTAAAAGCTTTGCCCAACTGCGAAAATGTCTTAACAAACTTCACTTTCGCTGTGTTATGCCTAACGCACCCTGAATCGTTGATGATGCGTTGCGAAGACAGCAATAACGCACCCGATAATTTATATTTCTTAACATAGTTATAACTATTCCCACTTACCGACTGAGATAGATGGTTAAATAACTATATATTGAATAATTTTCAAATCTGAATCTGCGTCTTTTGATTTAAAGCATCAAATTTTCGAGGGTAACGCAAACCGCAAAAAACTTATATGTAAAAAATGAAATACAAAAAGCGCCTGGGCGTGTGACCGTGTTTCCACCCCAGGCGCTTTTTGTTTTCGACTTACTCCTCACACACAAATAAACTCTATCATGGGTTTGATTTAATTGCAACTAAAATGATTTATACCTTTACGTTCCCATGATTGCGAGTACTAAGTTGCACAAAAATTTAGCGCTTAGTATCGACTATCGCCTCTAACAAATTATTGGTTTATCGTACATGCTGCCAATAAACTTCAAAAATTTAAAAACAATAATTAAAAAACAAAAAGCGCTTGGACGTGTGACCGTGTTTCCACTCCAGGCGCTTTTCGTACTTTCAACTTACTCCTCACACACAACAATACGATATCGCGTGTTTGGGCAAAGAGCAAGTATTGCGGGTGACAGTTTTTAAATTGGTTAGGAGAGGGGGAGAAGGGGGGAATTAATAACTCCTAACTCCTAACTCTTAACTCCTAACTCTTAACTCCTAACTCCTAACTCCTAACTCCTGACTCCCTAATTAGTGCATAAAATGTCGAATTCCGGTCAGTACCATGATTAAACCGAGTTCGTTGGCAGCTTTGATAGAATCCGAGTCGCGCAGGCTGCCGCCGGGTTGAACGATAGCGCTAATTCCCTTGGATGCTGCGGTACGCACGGAGTCGTCGAAGGGGAAAAAGCCGTCGCTGGCAAGGAATCCACCTTTTGCGTTATCATTCGCTTGTTCGAGGGCAATTTTTACCGAACCGACGCGGTTCATTTGCCCCGCACCTACACCTATAGTAGTGCGATCGCGTGTGACAACAATGGCATTTGATTTAACGTGTTTGCAAACTTTCCAAGCAAATAACAATTCTTCAAGTTCGTCGGGGTCAGGTTTCTTCTCGGAGACGATTTGCCATTTACTCGTGTCGGCAATGATATCATCAGCAGCTTGAATAAGAAAACCTCCAGCTATAGCTTTTACGGTTTGCTTCGCACCGCTAGATAAATCGGGTAATATTAATACCCGCACTTTTGACTTGGCTGCGATAATTTCTTGTGCTTCGCCATCGCATCCTGGTGCTACTACGCATTCAAGAAATGTCTTTGTTAACTCAGTCGCAGTTGCGGCATCAAGCGGACGATTCAACGCGACAATTCCACCAAATGCTGAAACCGAATCGGCGTTAAAGGCTTTAGTATAAGCTTCGTGGAGAGTATTTCCCAAAGCCGTACCGCATGGATTCGTATGTTTAATGATTGTCGCAGCAGGTGTATCGGTAAATTCGGCGATAATTTGGCGTGCTGCTTCTAAATCTACCAAGTTATTGTAGCTGAGTTCCTTTCCTTGAAGTTTGGTTGCGCTAGCCCATCCGGTGGGAGTACTTCCAGTTTGATACCAAGCAGCAGGTTGATGCGGGTTTTCACCGTAGCGCAAAGCTTGGATTTGTTTACCTGATAATGCGAATGTTTCGGGAAATTCTCCTTCTTCGCTAACTATTGTCAGGTCATTCAAGTAAGCTGATATCGCTTGGTCGTAACTCGCAGTATGCAAAAATCCTTTTAAAGCGCACTTTTGGCGAAACTCTAAGGAGGGTGTACCGTTATGGCGTAATTCCTGCAAATAATCGCCATACTGGGCAGGGTCGCACAAAACCGTTAGATGAGCAAAATTTTTCGATGATGCCCTTAGCATAGCAGGACCGCCGATATCGATTTGCTCGATTGCTTCGCCGATTGTTACACCGGGTTTAGCGATGGTTTCCTCAAATGGGTAAAGATTGACTACAACCAAATCAATCGGACGAATTTGATTATTTTCTAAATCTGTCACATCTTGAGGAATGTCACGACGCGCTAAAATACCACCATGAATGCGCGGATGTAGCGTCTTTACCCGTCCTCCCAAAATCTCCGGGGAACCCGTATAATCGGCGACTTTGGTTACAGCTAAACTAGCATCTTTTAAAGCCTTAGCCGTGCCTCCACTGCTGACTAAATCAAAGCCAAATTCTTCTACTAAACTTTTCGCAAGTTCGATTAAACCTGTTTTGTTTGATACACTCAGCAGTGCTAGACGCGCCATAATTCTCTAGTTCCCTTTGGTCAAATTTAAATCCGGGTAGAAGAATATTCTACAGATTAAAGGGTAGTTGTCATTTGTTAGTGGTTAATCTTTGAGCGTGTTAATTTGGTATTACAAATGAAAATAATACTTCCTCCATATTCAACTTTGACTGATTTTACCTATAAAATTGCCTAAAGCGTATATCCTCAAGTAGATAAAGTGGTTACAATTATTTGTACATTTCCAAAAGGTGGAGTAGGTAAAACAGTACTTGCAGTTCACATTACAGGTGTTTTGCTATCTCGAACTAAAGGAAGAGTTCTTTTGATTGATTCTGACCCTCGACCCGATGCTTGGCGTTTTTACATGAACCTATCCCACTAATAAAATTCTTTGAACCCAAAGATGGATAGTAGCAAGGTCAATGAATGCGTCAAAATATACTTTCCGACGTTCACGGGCATACAGCTAAACGACGGTATTTACGTTGATACCAAGCGAAACATCGCTCTTGTTGGAATCTAGGAACAGAAATTTTGATGGGTCTACCTCTGTTTTTTTTGTTTTCCGGCCTCGTTTTGGTATTTGGGGTCGAATACCGCGTCGGCTTAGCGAAGCACGCTGCTGTTTCGAGTCGTAACCTTTAGACCTCAGCTAGCACTTTGAGGCGTTTGCGTGCAAAAAGCCTCTTTTCAATGTTTTGAGCTTAACTTTATCAAGTAGAGGTAACACTTGTTCTCTCTCGTTACCGTTGGCTGGGGTCGTAGAGTTAGAAAGAGGCATTCCATTTCCCTCTGTAAGCGTGTGTATCAAAATTGCTTTACCTTTCCCACCATACGCAACTTCTTCACCCCCGCCCGATCCTGGGGGAAAAAGAGCCATCAACGGCTCCAAACTCCCAATTTATTAACCCTTTCTCCGAAGCGATACCATCTTCGATGGTTGCCAAGGGCATCGCGCTTTATACGTGCTTGTATATATTCAAACGTTTTATCATTACGCCATCGCTTCAACCATCGATGTGAAGAACTTTTTGATGCCCATATCTTGCCGCGTGGAAGGTCACACCATCGACACCCAGTAATCAGTATGTACAGAAGACTATTTAATACATAACGATATGGTGCATGAGGCATACATGACCCACGTTTGGATGGTTCTTCAAGAAATATATCCTCAAATAGCTTCCATTCTAGGTCACTCAATCCTTCAAAACGCCCAGCCATAAACAGATACACCCTTCTCAATGCGAGAAGTAGATTACCACATTTTGATATTAGTGGGATAGGTTCATGGGTCGGAAACCCATAGGAGGGGAGTATGACTTTTGTAAGGTAACTCATATCTTGCACCTAATGAGAAAACCGTACAAAGCTAATTTTAGCTTGCCCATGACTTGCGAAAAAATTTTGCCGATGGCTGAATAAGGGATCGAGCCTCAAAACCTGCTCAAATTTTGTCCGGACTATTGCTATAATTGTCAACGCCTTCATTTGACATTAAACCACCTTTCCCCTATTTAGTTTGAACAACAGTATTGGCTGTCACTGCAACTACCCAGAGCCGCTTAATTAAGCTGTCCGCTTCTTTGGGGCAAGGTTAAGGTCAAAGTGCGCTGAGGACTGAGAGCCTTACTATTTTTGTCGTGTACTTAGGAGTTCGGATGTTTTCACATAATAGCTTGCAGGCACACGAAAACCTTTGTGGAACCCAGACCAGTTGTAGCTGGATTGCGGGCTGGCGTTCGCTACTGCTTCGTGGTTATGTTGATCCGCCAGAAGTGGAAGACCTGACAACAACGGCAACATCCGATCACCTGATCGTTTTAGTCACGGCTGGATCTTGCAAAATCGAAAGTTACGATCGTGGGCAGTGGCGCGGCACCAGCTATCGCCCTGGACACTTGGGAATGACTTCCCCCGGTCAAGTTGCCAAACTTAGGTGGAAAAGCAATAAGCCGCATCACACGCTACATTTGCATTTGCCGTCAAGAACTATCGAAACGGTGGCAGAGGAACTTGTGGTGGGAGCCTCGTACTCGACCCTGTTGCCAAATTTGTTAAGCCAGACAGACCCGGTTATTGCCACCACCATGCTAGCCCTCGAAAGCGCTTTGCACAATGGTGCTCCAGATTTGTATGCCGAAACAGCCGCACATTTTCTTACCGTCCATCTCTTAACCCACCACGATCGCAGGCAAATACCTCGATGTAACCATTGGCAAGACCATGCTTTGCGTAAAGCCGATACCTTTATGCGAGAGTATCTTTCGGAATCGGTTTCACTAGGTCAGCTTGCTGATGCCGCAGGACTAAACTCTTTCCAACTCCTGAGAGCAGCAAAGGCTATCTGGGGTGAAACACCACTCCGCCGATTGACGCGCCTCCGTATGGAGGTTGCTAAACGTCTGCTCGATCGGGGCTATCTACCGATTATCGAAATCGCGATCGAATGTGGTTACAGTAATCCCTCGCATTTTGCCACAGCCTTTCGTCGCCACGTCGGCATCACGCCAATGGAGTATCGGCGAAGATGATGTTATCTCTCGCAATCTCGCGAAGCTGCGCGCAATCTCGCGAGAGATAAAATATTAGTTGTTTGATAAATTACTGATTGTAGTTTACATTCTGCCATAAACTACAGTCAGCTGCTGGTGGGACCGAGCATGTCAATTGCCACTGAAAGGCAGTTTTCATTCTCCACGTACCGAGCAGATCCTAAAGGTGGAAGAAGGAGAGGTATTAAGTGACACAGATAAGTAGGAGTGCGATTGTAACGGGCGCGTCGCGTGGAATTGGCGCGGCAGTCGCTGAACGTTTGGCTCGCGATGGAATTGCCGTTGCGGTGAATTTCTCTAGCAATCCGGAATCGGCACAAGCGGTCGTCGATCGGATCGCAAAAGCGGGCGGGCGAGCTATTGCAGTAAAGGCAGATGTCAGCGACTCCAGCGCAGTTCACGCCATGTTCGACAAGATCGAATCCGAATTCGGCGGCGTAGATATCCTAGTCAACAACGCCGGGATTATGAAACTAGCTAACATCGCAGATGCAGATGATGCGCTGTTTGACCAGCACATTGCGATCAATTTAAAGGGCGTGTTCAACGGGCTGCGTGAAGCGGCTCAACGGTTGCGCGAGGGAGGACACATCATCAACTTTTCATCTAGTGTCGTCGGTCTCTATCAACCGACTTACGCTATCTACGCTGCGACTAAGGCAGGTGTCGAGGCGATGACTCATATTCTGGCTAAGGAACTGCGAGGTCGCAACATCACCGTTAATGCTATTGCACCCGGACCCACCGCGACTGAGTTGTTCTTAAAGGGCAAGCCGCAAGAGGCAATTGATCAAATGGCGAAGCTAGCACCCCTGGAACGACTTGGTGAGCCTGAAGACATCGCTAATGCCGTGGCGTTTCTCGCCAGTTCTGATGCGGCTTGGATTAACGGTCAGGTGATCCGCGCCAACGGCGGCATTATTTAAATAAGGATAACTGTAAGTTATGAAGAATGTCATTGTCATCACTGGAGCATCGAGCGGCTTCGGTGCTTTGGCTGCGCGGGCGCTGGCAGATGCGGGTCACATTGTCTATGCCAGTATGCGCGAAACGCAGGGTCGAAATGCACCCCAAGTTGAAGCGATCAAACAGTACGCGGTTGACCATAATGTAGATATGCGATCGATTGAACTTGATGTGTCGTCTGAAGAATCCGCCGATGCAGCTATCCAAGCCATTGTTGCTGACACCGATCGCCTAGATGTCGTGATTCACAACGCTGGGCACATGGTTTTCGGTCCCGCTGAAGCCTTCACCCCAGAGCAACTTGCGGAACAGTATGACACCAATGTGTTGAGTACTCAGCGCGTGAATCGTGCCGCCTTACCTCAGTTGCGTCAGCAGCGGCAGGGTCTTGTCATCTGGGTATCGAGCAGTAGCGCGGCGGGTGGCAGGCCACCGTATCTAGCCCCATACTTTGCGGCGAAAGCTGCTATGGATTCTTTGGCAGTCGCCTATGCCCCTGAATCAACTCGCTGGGGCATTGAAACTTCGATTATCGTTCCCGGTGCTTTTACAAGTGGTACAAATCACTTTACTCACGCGGGATCACCTGACGACAAGGCACGGGTAGAAGCATACGAAGCAGGACCATTAGCTGGTTTCGCAGATAAAGTTCTCAATGGTTTTGCGTCCATCGTACCGCCCGATGTGGATGTGTCTGCGGTGGCTGAGGCGATCGTCAATGTAGTGAATGCTCCCTTTGGCAAGCGACCGTTTCGAGTGCATATCGATCCGACACAGGATGGTGCAGAAGTCGTCAATGTTTCCCCAAATCCACCTGAACTTAGTACCCTAATCACCTGCTAGCGATTTTTCAATAACATCGGTGTCATCATTTTTTTAAACGCTAAGGTTATCCAAAGTTTGTGAGTATTTTATACACTGATATCACTGTATAGACTTAAAAAGTTTTGAGGCTATTTTTTATAACTTGAGACCAGATTTTACACCTGAACTGTCACAGTTACTTATGAATTAATTTATGCTTATTTTTGTATTATGATGCGATTGAATCGCCGTATTCAAGTATATTCCAGTATATTATATTACTGAATGCTTTTAGTAAGTAGTAAAAGCGATTGTGATTAAGGTTACAGAACATAAGTTTAAATATAAAAATACGCCGAAACACTCACCAAAATTCTTTTATGACACAACAA
>CAXTCQ010000344.1:0-8276 GCA_964242965.1 uncultured Calothrix sp.
TTACCCTCGAACCCTTCACTTCGTTCGAGGGTAAACTCCGTGAAGGGTTCGAGGGTAAACTCCGTGAAGGGACACAAAGGTCACAAAGGGAAGAGGGTTGGTAACTGTTTGAGACAGTCCCTGCGTAAGTTCTATATAACTGTCATTTGTCCGTTGTCATTAGTGATTAGCGAAGATTTTAAGCATTTTACATTATGAGCGGATAGTTGGTTTTATTTCCGCTAATTTACTTATATGTGGATGATTTCGGCTCAGACCAGATCGGCAATTGGTTAACTTTCTGTAGCGTTAACTCTACAAAAGTAGTTTTGCTTTCTCCCACAAATGCTTGACCAAAATAACCTTCAGCACCATCATGAGTGTGAGGACCGCTAGCTATAACCGTATAGCGCCCTGAATTTCGAGCTTGATTAAAAGGAGAACCAACTGTCAAAGGCCAACGTGAGGCAAACACGAAGTAGCTAATATCCTCAACCCAATCTCGACGACCTCGTAAATGGTACGTATGGTTGACTGCATTGAAGCCAGCGTTACCATCAAAGTCACCTCCAACAGAGACTACTATTAAATCGGCGTTGAGCGACTCGTCAAGATAAGAAGCAGCTCCAAGAGCAACCTGCACGCCGCCACTAGTGCCAATTAGAACTAGTTTCACTTTTTGCTGGGTGGTAATTGGGTATGTAGCATTCATGCGCTTAACTATCGCCGTAGCGATCCCCTGGTTGTAAATGGGACCGTAGCGTTCATCCGCAGAAATCGCAAACCGCCAAAGATTGCGAATTTTGATTAAAATATCTGCATTTTTCAGCCACCCGTCTGCATTTTCAGCAGCACGCCACAGAGGAGCTAGAAACCGTTCTCCACCCAAACTTTCGTTCGCGGCGGAATAGGGGAATACATCCGAAACCACTACGCAGTTAGGATGAAGTTGCACCAAGCGATTTAAAAAAAATTCCTCACCGGGAGTCAACTCGTTGGCAGAAAAATCTCCCACTCCTGGCAAAAAGATAATGTAGCAGTTAATCTTTGTGGTGCTAACAGCAGTCTTAGAATTATCACCAGATAATAAGTTCTGACTCGGATTTTTTTTTAAGCCTAAAGTCTCGGCGCTTTGACTCAGCCACCATACTAAAGTTCCCACAGGTGAAAGGGTTCCCCAAAGTAGAAGTAATACTCCTGCCAAGATAAGTAGCTTTAAAGTTTCACTTCGCAGCCGTAAAAATAGCCACTGAATTAATTTAAGCATTTTTTAAGGTTCGATGCCCCAAAGTATTCTTAAAGAGGGATGAAATGGTAGCCTTTCATCGGTAATTTATTTTAATCAAAGCAAAACCTCCCTCAGTTTATCATTTGTGAGTAGTAGGCAAAATAGCGCGAATAATAATAAGTCAAAGCAGGGAGTCTATAGGACACTTAAAAATGCTCTTTCATTGAATGCCAATTTCTATGAGAATGCTCCTAATACTCCACAAACCCGGAAACTAGCTCTAATTATTGTAAGTTTGGCAGCCTTTTCTCATGCTTTAGGTAGTGCCGTTATTTTGTTAATTAATCGAGCGACATTTCCGATATTGTTACTAGCACTTTTGATTGATATACTCTCAATAGTGATGGGCTACTACTTTTGGACTTTTACTATTTGGAAACTTGGGCAATGGTTGAAACCAATCGCTCCAGCTTATGGCAATTTGCTAAATCCTATTGGCTTTGCTTATGCACCACAAGTACTAAGTTTTTTAACCTTAATTCCCTTGCTGGGACGACCGATAGAGTTGATATTGGCAGTATGGAGTCTGCTAGCGGTAATAGTAGCAGTCCGCCAAGGATTAGATATTAGTACTCGAAAAGCAGCATTAATTTGTTTGGTTGGGTGGCCTCTAATTCAAATTGCAGTTGGTTTTATGCAAGTTTTAGAGCAAAAATTGTTGAAATGAGTTGTTCGCTAGATATTACAATCGGGCATTTTTTACTTATTGTCTGATGGCTAATCGGTAGTAGTACTAAAATTGATCGACCAGCAGTTACTGTTGTGTTTAACTTTTTTACTCGTACACGGGAAGACCGTTTATATCGCAGTCTTATTTGATTTGGGATAAATACAGAGGAATTTACCACAGAGGCACGGAGTACGCAGAGGCACAGAAGAAGAGAGGAAGAGAGGAAGGGGGATTTCACCAATGATTTAGGATTACTATAGTAGTGCGATGCCCTTGGCGATCATCTTCGATGGTATCGCTCGCTCAGATATAGCATTACATATCTATAACTATTGGATTCATTCTAAAAATATATTCGCTTTCTACAGTTTCTTGCGATAATCCCTTTTAGGCGTATTTCATACATCCAGCTGATTTTAAGCAGATAATTGAAATTTAAGCGCTCAATATTGGTTTGCTTAAGGGGGAGAAATGACTTTCAAGCGATTAATTTTAATTTTGTCAACGGTTGTGGCAATTCTACTAGCTGGTTCGTCTTTATTTAGTAGCTGGCAAGAACCACAGTTTCAAGGTCGCTTGGAACTCTTTCAAACTGATATTGTGCTACAAGCTGCAACATGGGAACCTCAAGATGATAAAGATAATACCTATGCAACCGCACGAGATGCAATTTTAGGTGCAAAACCCCTGGAAAGTGCGACCGAACAGTATGCAGAAGCGCAAAAATCAGCGCAAGCAGCTTTAGAAAAGATTGAAAATCAGTTAGTAAAGTTACGTTCTTTACCTCCCATTCCAAAACTACAAACATCCTCCCTCGGACAGTTGACATCGTTACCTACGAGCAATTCGCAGCAGAAGCTTTTACTTAAATCCATTGCCGAACAGCAAAAAATCTTAGCGGAAATCGATTTGCGACTGGGGATTTTACAAGCACAGCAAGGAAAAAGCGAGACCGCAGTTAAAACGTGGAATGAGGTGACGCAAAAGGCAAAAATTTATCCAGAATTAGGTGATACATCGCAGGTTTTGGCACAATTATGGGGTAATTCGCCGCGTTTGCTACCCAATGCAGCAGAACTAATTAAAGCGAATTTAGATGGTTGGTTCCGGTTTACTGCAATGAAGCAACTTTACGAACTTCAACAACGCGACGATGCAATCGTTTCCCTCGAAGTTTCGCAACAAGCTATTGCCGAACAAGCTTTACTCAAGTTAGCGATTGTTGCGCTTCTACCCAATTTAGCTGCTTTACTCGGTATTGGATTGCTGATTATTTTGATTGCTCAACGTCTATGGAAAGGAAAAGAATCGATACTCGCACAAAATAGCGAGCTAACTTGGTCAACACCTTGGAATGGTGAAACAGTTTTACAGGTTTTTGTAATTGGCTTTTTCTTGATGGGACAATTGCTGATCCCTTTGGCTTTTTCTATCCTCCCCTTGCCCCGTCCAACTGGAAATATCCGCTTTCAAGCATTGTACGTATTAGTAAGTTACCTATTAGTAGCTGCCGGTGCTGTAGGTGTGCTGTATCTATCTATTAAACCTTTTCTACCCTTACCCGAAGGTTGGTTTCGTTTTCGTCTCGGTGGTAAGTGGTTTTTGTGGGGTTTCGGTGGCTACTGCGTGGCATTACCGATTGTGCTACTTGTATCTTTAATTAACCAACAAATCTGGAAAGGACAAGGTGGCAGCAATCCCCTTTTACAACTAGCGTTGGAAGGGCAAGACTTGGTAGCTTTAAATATATTTTTCGTTACAGCTGCTATAGCTGCACCCTTATTTGAAGAATTTTTGTTTCGCGGTTTCCTTCTCCCATCCCTGACTCGCTATATACCAGTCTGGGGATCGATCCTCTTGAGTGCTTTCTTGTTTGCCGCTGCTCACTTAAGCTTGTCAGAAATTTTACCCCTGTTTTCTCTGGGGATCGTGCTGGGGGTCGTGTATACGCGATCGCGGAATCTTCTCGCTCCAATGCTTCTCCACAGCCTCTGGAATAGCGGCACTCTTCTGACTTTATTTACTTTAGGCAGTAGTAACAACTAATGCATACTTCCACCCCTTGACATTTAATGGGACTCGTGTATTAATATATTTCAACGAAAGATAAAACAGCCACAAATTATGTATATAAACGAGGATGATTGTTAACTAAGCTACAAACGTAACCCTTAAAAATATGTTAAATATATAATAAGATACCTAGCAAAACGTTTATAATTAATTGTCAGCAGGGTATTTTAAATATGAGTCTGGGTATAGTATTATTCTCCTAAAGTCGGTTTGTGTTCCTAACAAATAATTTTTAAGCTTCGTTAGCATTTTTTATACTAGTAATTTGGCGCAGTCAAGTAAGTATTAATATTGTTCTTATGTTCCGGAACAAGCTCGGACTAGAGAGCGTCTAAACTAGTATCCTAGTTATAACGATGAAATAAAAATCCGGAAGTCAAGCCATTAACTTGTAGAAAGTAATATAGCGTAGCAGTTTTGAAGTTTTTGGCTTTGAATTGTTTGAGCAAGGCTTTTCTTGCTCGCAATTAGTAATTCTGCTACATCTCGATTTGTCTTCAAATTTAACCACGTCACATAAAACCCCGATTGTCGCAAACGCTGTTTGACGACTAAATAGCTTATATGCTTTCAGCGTCTCCATAAAAACGATGACTCGCTGAATCGAAGTATATATGTATGAATAAATTTAACTCAAGAAAGTTTTTGCGGTCTTTGTTGTTAGTTATCTAATCAACGACTAATTACTATCTTTGCAATTACTAATAATTCAAAGCGTTATCTTTATTTATTGATATTTATTTGGAATGCACCTACTAAGCCGCAGGTTTTATTGGTGTTTATATTTAGTTATTAGTATTAGTTGAAGTTTATTTACTAAGTAAATAAATTGATGTCTAAAAATAAATTAATACATAGGAGCAGTAATCGTATGACAAACGTTAATCCTAGTCACGCAACAAAGCAATTATTATCTGGATACTGCGGTATTATTTTTGGTGGATTCGGTATCCATAAGTTTGTGCTTGGATATTCAGCGGAAGGTTCGATTATGCTAGTTGTTTCTTTAATTGGCATTATTTTTGCCTATGGAATCCCATTTCTATTAATGCAGCTTGTGGGTTTAGTCGAAGGAATGATTTATTTGAATAAATCTCATGAAGAATTTGTTGATACATATTTTGCTAATAAGCAAGGTTGGTTTTAGAAAGCTTGCAATTGTTCTTAAACTGAGTTCTTGTTAGCATTAAACTTGCTATTTATATTTTTTACCTTAGAGCATGTTTGAAAAGTATATTTTGTCATGCTGAACCGCACCCTGCGGGATGCAAGCAACAGAATGACAAATTGTACCTAAGCTGGACTTTTCAAACATCCTCTTAAGGCAAAACTTTGTTGGACTTTTTTTAAGTAATAATGCTTGTTTTAAATGTTTTATTTGACAAATTTAATACTTGGAGTATATGCTGAGATTATTTTCAGTATATTTAATGAGGTCTTGTCGCTAACATTTGGCTAAGATTGAGTTCAAATACTTGAAAATATGTTAATGTTAGCCGAGAAATCTTTACGGGTAATAGTTAGATACTATTAGTCTTAAAGGTATTTAATGTTTACTTAATTAAAAACTTAATGAACACCTCCAAGCAGCATATCAAAATAAAATCTTATTTTCGGCTATTACCGTATGTTGTAGCTGGAACGATGATTTTTTCTTTGAACTCGCTCGCAAATATGAATTATTTCTTTCGAGGATACTTAACTTTACTGGAAGCTCAAACTGTAATATTAATAGTTTTGTTTGTAGCTGGTAAGTTAACCAATAAATCCACGAGCAGTAACCATTTAGAGTAGTTTGATATTTTTTCACCTTTATATTGAGTTACTTATTCAAAGTCAATGTAAATTATCAAATGTATTACATGTACAAACTTGTTTACTTGACTATTTTTCTGAACTAGTGAAAATAAGAAATTACTAAGACGAAGGAGTAGACAATGAAAAGTAAAGGGACAGCGGCAATTCTATGCTTTTTTCTAGGTGGTTTAGGTATTCATAAATTTTATCTAGGGGAAAATGGCATTGGAATTGTATACCTATTATTTTGCTGGACTTTGATTCCGGGATTAATAGCATTTATTGAGTTTTTCTTGATTTTATTGATGTCTGATGTAGACTTCAATAGGAAATACAATCCAGGACTAGCTGGTAATAGTTATAGTGGTGGAGCAGTATCTGCTCAAGATGCAACCAAAGCTTTAGCCGATTTGAAGAAATTGTATGATTCTGGTGTAATTACCGCAGAGGAATATGAAGAAAAGCGGCAAAAACTTTTGAAATCTTTGTAAATATAATATTGATTTTATTGTGTTGCAATCATCTTGGTTCAAACAAACTCCTAGTTGGGTATGGCTATCCTTAATTCCTGTTTTTGGTGGTTTATCAATTACTTATGCAGGGTACAAATCAAAAACCAATACTTGGATTGGTTTAGGGATAGCTTTAACTGGAATTGCTTTTATTGCTAGCAATTTAGCAGGATTAATATGGATAGCTCAAATAGGACTGGCATTTTACATCAAGAAAGATTTTTTAGCGAAAACATATCCAAAGACTTTACCGATTCCTCAGGAGACTGAACTTGCCAAATTAGTATCTGCTAATCGGGGCAAAATTGATATTAATGAATGTTCCAAAAATGATTTGGTAAACACGTTAGGAATCCCGATTGTATATGCAAATAATATTGAATCGCTACTAAACGAAGGATATATATTTACCCATGCGGAAGAATTGAACGAGATAGCTGGTATTCCTGATAATTATGTGGCTAAAATCCTGCCAATGATTACTTTTAGTTATAATTATAAAAAAGAGGCACATTCGTCTTGGAGACGATTGAACGCATATACAACCGAACAGTTGATTGAGTGCGGGTTGGATAGTGCGATCGCAGAAAAAATTGTTGCGGAAAGGCAGCGAAAAGGTGACTATAAGTCATTAGTTGATGTCAAACAGCGTACTGGTTTACCTCTAAGTACTTATCGGCATATAGCTTAATAGATGATAGGTTAGAAATTTGCATATCTAATCTAATATAGACACGCTACAGTGGAGACAGACATGGAATGTCTCTACTATTGTTTTTTATATGCCCCCCTGCACATGCAAAAACTGAGAAATCAGAAATTATTATTATTACCATGCCTATTAATTGGCTTGGCATATTTTGCTACGATATCGAGCTTGGAAGTGAATGACTTTTGGAAAAGTCAGATAGCCTTGATCCCCGTTCAGGTTGGCTTGGTAATTTACTTTACTTATATACGGTTACGTCATCGGCAATCTTCTACCGAGTCTAAGAATTTAAATAAAAATTAATTGATTTGACAATATGTCAATATCTAGGATTTAGCCTACGCTCAAATAAGAGGCGTTGTTTGCGCCGCGTCGAATACAGTAGCAAATCCCGGTAGTTTCCATGCAACTTGTCCCAAAAACCGATCGATCCCCAGAAATTACTCAACCAACAGAAAAAATTACCCTCGATATTGAAGGAATGAAGTGTGCTGGCTGCGTTCGTTCTGTCGAGCGACAGTTGACACAGTATCCGGGGATCGTAAATGCCTGCGTTAATTTAGCAACTGAGGTCGCCGTAGTAGAATCAGAAGTTGGCACAGTTAAGGCTTCGGCACTAGCGCAGCATTTGACCGCAGCCGGCTTTCCAACGCAACCCCGTCAGTCGCACAGTTCATCCTTTGAGACAATCGAAGACTCCAGCGAACGGCAGCAGCGAGAAATGCGTTCTGCCTCAAGACAATTGTTAGTAGCTTTCTTATTACTGGCACTTTCAACTTTAGGGCATTTTAGTCATGTTTTAGATCCAGTACTGCCAGGATTGGATAATATCTGGTTCCACTGCGGATTAGCCACAATAGCATTGTTAATTCCAGGACGACCAATTTTAGTTGATGGGTGGTTGGGGGTTCGACGAAACGCTCCCAACATGAATACCTTAGTCGGTTTAGGAACTTTAACTGCCTATATTGCTAGTGTAGTAGCGCTACTATTTCCGCAACTGGGGTGGGAGTGCTTTTTTGACGAACCCGTAATGATGTTGGGTTTTATTCTACTGGGACGAACTTTAGAGAAAAAAGCCCGCAACCGAGCGGCAGCAGCTTTTAAAAATTTATTAGCACTTCAACCGCAGGTTGCACGATTAATTGGTAAACCGAAGGGAGTCGGGAGTCGGGAGTCGGGAGTTGAGGGAGATAAGGGAGATAAGGGAGACAAGGGAGTATTATCTTCTTCCACTCCCCCCTCTTC
>CAXTCQ010000345.1:0-8229 GCA_964242965.1 uncultured Calothrix sp.
CGCTCGTCCCAAGGGGACACGCTGCATAGCGTTCGTTCCACCCAACCTACGTCTAATTTTTTTAAACCCATCAAAATTAATGACACGAACCACTAAGTATAAACTTTTAATTGCTACCTTATACTAGATGCGATGTTATGCTATGCGATCGCATTCAAGTATTTTCCCTTCCCCTTTACCCTTTACCCCTTCCCCTTCCCCCTTATGAGTCTCTGTGTAAATCCCGTATGTCCGAATCCAAATCACCCTGATAATGATGAAAACCGCTTTTGTCAAAGTTGCGGGTCGCAGTTGGAATTACTCGGACGTTACCGGGTAATGCGTTTGTTGAGCGATAAAACTGGTTTTGGTAAGGTGTACGATGCTTACGAACGCGATAAACCCAAAATTCTCAAGATATTAAAAGAAAATCTCAATTCCGATGCGAAAGCTGTTGAACTTTTTCAGCAGGAAGCTTCGGTGTTAGGACAATTGCACCATCCCGGTATTCCTAAAGTCGATGGTTATTTCCAGTATCAAAATAGAAATAACTTGCTGTTACATTGTTTAGTAATGGAAAAAATCGATGGTCCGAATTTAGAAGGATGGTTGCAACAACAACAAAATCGACCGATTTCCGAAGAACAAGCTGTTGCCTGGATGAAGCAATTAATCGATATTTTGGTTTTGGTACATGGAAAGCAATATCTCCACCGCGATATCAAACCATCTAATATCATGATTCGTCCTGATGGGCAATTGGTATTAATTGATTTTGGAACAGCTAGAGCATTAACGCAAAGTTATATTGCCAATGTTAGCAGCGGTTCTGCTGGCTATACTTCGATTGCTTCGTCGGGTTATAGCGCACCCGAACAAATTAATGGGCAAGCGATTCCACAATCGGATTTTTTTGCTTTGGGACGTACTTTTGTATTTCTACTCACAGGGAAGCATCCTTTAGATATGTATGATGCTTATAAAAACGAATTACAATGGCGCGGTTTTACAAAAAATATCTCACCTGCTTTTCTCGACTTTATCGACTGGTTAATGATACGAGAAATTAGTCTTCGTCCAGCAAATGCTCAAGATATCTTACTACGACTTGCCCATTTTTACCAGCAGCCAAATTCAACTACTCATACCGGAACCCAAAAAACTGCAATTTTAATAAATTCACAAAATTCACCCGATACTACTTTACCCCCGCAAGTTGTTTGTATTCCACCTGAACCAAAGCGCGTAACCGTCCCTCTACTAGCTTTAATTAGTGCTTTATTAGTAGTTTTAGGATTTTTGGGAATAGTCGCATCCTTCACTCGTTCCGATACAGGTGCTTTTAGTCCAAATTACGGACAAGCACCCGAACGAAAGAAAGGTAAAACAGTCACGGTTGATTACTTTCCCTACCAAGAAGGTCAGGATAGTCAAGGTCGAGTTGCTGAATTTAATATTGCCGTTTTATCGGTTGAATATAAATGGTTATTAGGTAGTAGTTTTCAAATTAAATATAACGACAAAATTATTAATTTAGATACTTTAAAATTAAATCTTCAAGAAGAAGGGATTCAGCGGATTATGGAGAATCCCAGCGAAATTATTTCTGTAGGTACTGCATCTTGTGAAGGTGATGTTGCGAAGGAAGAAGCAAGGTCTTTGGAACGGTCAAAGCAGATTCAACTTTTAGCTAAGAAATTATTTAGTAATAGCAGTAGTGTAGAAGGGTATCGATTATTGAATTTGGGTCAATTTAACCGCAGCAATTGTCAAAGCAATCAAGATGCAACCGCATACCAACGCAGTATTATTCTAATTGGAGTTAAGAAAAAATCTGATGGTGTACTTTTAGATGAAGCATTGCGCGATAGGTTGGAGAAAAAGCCTTTTGCTGATTTTAAATTAGAGGATTATTCGTTAGGAACAGCAGATAGATTTAAAACTATACCCAGCAATCTCTAGTTCAAAAATTCAATTGTCAGGTTTACGTAACGCTTACGCACCCTACGTTTTTAAATGAACTATAGAAAAGATGAGACAGATTCCCGCAATAATATTTAATAATTACATTGAGAATACGGGAATTTACTTTACTACAAAGTCGTGCTAAGAAAGCATTTCTTAATGACGCGATGTAGCCAAGCTTTCAAACCAAGTTATATCAAGGGGAAAGGGAGCCAGGGCAAGCGTATTATTCTCTTCTTACAAAGAAAACTCTCTGCAAGAAGAGGACTTAAATTCAACGTCGAATTAATGTTCTTTAAGACAGGTAGAGGATGTTAAATATCTAAATTCTCTTGTTAAAAAATGAGGAAATACCATGTTAAAGCACAACCAATACGCAAAGTGGCTTACGATTGGCGCTTTGTGCAAACTGCCCAGGAGCGGACATTAGCAGAGGAAATCGCCAAACGAACTGCTCCAGGCATTCCTATTGACAACCAGATACGTGTTGATGCTAGTGCTAGTGCTAGTCCCAGTTCAACTGGCAAACCTGCGGTGGATGCAGATGAAGCTGAAGACCGCGTGAGTGATGCATTCAAAGCCAATGCTACGCTAAGTTCCTTAGACATTGAAACTGATGAAGCAAACGGAGGCATTTTGCTTAAAGGTACTGTACAAACCGCAGAGCAAAAAACACTTGCAGAAAATACCGCCAAGCAAGTTGCACCCAAATTCTCGATCAATAACCAAATACGCATCGTGCAGTAGGCAGCACGCTACAGCTACCCCCTCAGTTGATTAGGC
Organism: uncultured Calothrix sp.; assembly: GCA_964242965.1. Taxonomy (GTDB): domain Bacteria; phylum Cyanobacteriota; class Cyanobacteriia; order Cyanobacteriales; family Nostocaceae; genus JANNFJ01. Next base: position 2,728 of record CAXTCQ010000345.1, read on the forward strand.
GTAGGTTGGGTGGAACGTTCGCGCTCTCGTCCCAAGGGGACACGCTACGCGAACGCGTTCCCGAAGGGTAGTAGAACCCAACATTTAATAGTTAGGTTTCGCTTACGCTACAACGCCACCTGCTATAACGCGCTTAACCCGTGCTTCCTAGTTAGGCTCCCCAACCTACAACTAGGGGGATCGATAACTTAACTATCAACAGGCTTCTACCGTATCAGCCTAAAATACTTTTGTAGCGTCGTTTCACTAACAAACCTGTCCCAATAAGACCCATACCAATTAGGGCTGTATTAGTTGCAGGTTCAGGAACTTGTTGAGGTACTACAAACGAGCCTGTTAGGAAAGCCTGCCCTACTAAAGGAGCAGTTGGGTCTGAATTAAGTGGCTCGATTTCAGTAAAATTTATTGTGCCAAGAGCGCCACTGAATCTACCTGTACCACCAGTGATATTGATTGTCCCACTACCCGTCAGTACATTATTTAAAAAGTCAAACGAAGCAGTCGCGGTACTGTTTCCAAACAGTCTATCAGCGCCGTTTCCAGAAAACTCTTCTCCACCGATGGGAAAACCTGATAAACCAAACAGTGATGCATCTTGAACAAATACTAAATTCCCAGTTGAGTCAAAGCGACTGTAATTATTAAAACTTCTGAAGTTAGTTAGTCCGTAAGGAGCATTAGGATTAACGCCTACAACTAATGCCTGGGATACATCTGTTCCCGCAATGGGTGTCAGGGTAACAACAGTATCGTAAACAGTATCAAATGGAAAAACTGTTTGAGCTGATGCACTTTCTACAAATGACCCCAAGCCTACTATTGTCAAAGCTACAGGAATCAATCGAAAGCAAGCAGTGTTAAAGCGGTGCATAATTTAAGATTGAACTTTTATATCTGGATAAATCTGTCTTTTGAAGTACTGTGGTTTGTACTTAATACAAGAATACAATCAGTCAAAAAGCTTATGGTTAAGTTCTGACAAATTCCACGTACAATTACATAAAGATTTGATGTATACACCTAATAAAAAGATATAAATAGCGAAAGATTAGATAAGAGTGGCAGTGTCGGCTGTTGACTCTGTGACTTTAAAGGAAGGTAAAAATTCAGGTAAAATTGCGGTATCTATTTGAAGAAAAAGCTCCAAATAGTAAAGACTTTGTCCCTATGCAAAATATCTACTAGATTAAGGATGAGACTGTCTTTATTAATTCGGGAGCATACGATTTTCCCGTTGTCACAGGACTGTAGCAAAACCGGGAGTAGGGAGATTCTCAGGAGGGGAGAGGTAGCAAATTACTCTCGGTTGTGGCTACGGCTTGGGTGGGCATCTTCTTGTGAATCAAACTGATATAGTTTGTGTTGCAGATATAAGTAAAGGTAGAAAGGGATCGATTTTTACTTGCAATTCCGAAATCGATCGTTCCTGTTGTGTAGTCCTGAATATAGCGTTTCCCTCTCAAGTGAGGTACAGTCGTAGGGGCTATTCTGTGCTGTGCCCCTACATCTTGGACGAAGCTAGTGTACCTCATTAAACTGAGAACCGCTATAACATACTTAGCAAAGTAGCAAAATCAGGATGCAGACTCAAAAACTAATTATGGAAGCATTTAACCTGCCTACTAATGCGATGCCCTGGCAACCATTTTGTGGTATCGCTTATCATATTAGTCAAGAATTAGCAGCAATTTATCCTCAAAAAGTACTTCTAGAAGGTAACGACTCTACATTCAATTTAGAGAAGTCTTCTGAGGCTAACCTTTGCCAAATTCAATTGATTCCTCAATTCGCAACCAGATTCAGTCAAATTCCTATAGCAGTGAAGATACCAACAATTTGAAGACTGCTAAAAAATAAAAACCAGAATTGAGGAGTTAAATATATGTCTAAATATCAAGTTACTGTCACAGCAATTTCGGAACAAAGCCCCAAATTCATAAAAGCATTACGCTTGGTTGCTAACCTTAAAATTCTAGAAGCTTACAAGATTTCGAGTTATTTAATCGATTCTTTACCGTGCCAGTTAGTTAGTGGTGTTGATTACGATGTTGCCGAACACATTGTTAACATTCTTAAAGAAGGTGATGCAATTGCGATCGTGGAACCATCAATTATGGAGAGTCCAATGTTATTGTACCCACCTGTAAATCAACGCTACGCATGGCATATCTTCAAAGGAGTTCGTGAAATTAGGGACTGATTGCTGCTCTCCCACCTTTAAAGCTTAATTAAATCAATAATAACCTTCACAACATCCTCTGGCTCAACTGGTTTGGCAATATGTCTTTGAAACCCTGCTGCGATCGCTTGCTGTTGATTTATTTCTCCAGCATAAGCAGTTAAGGCAATTGCCAAAACTTCTGTCCCTTGTTTGGCTGTCATTCCTCGGATTTGCTGCATTAGCATATAGCCGTCCATCTGAGGCATTCCAATGTCGCTGACTAACACATCAAACTTTGTTTGCTCGAAGGCTTGCAAAGCTTCTACTGCGGAAGTTGCTGAGGTAACGATAGCACCGTTCTGCTCTAGTACGAAAGCAATCAAATCTCGCGTGTCTGTATCGTCATCAACTAGCAAAACTCGTAAATCTTTAAGGGGGAGGGACGAGGAACGAGGGATAAGGGATAAAGAAGTTGATTCATCCAAATGCCTCAAGCTTTCAGGCTTTAAAAGCGGCAATTTGACAGTGAATGTAGCCCCCTGCCCAACTCCAGGGCTGTCTGCTTTGACAGTTCCTCCGTGCAGTTCCACCAAGTGACGAACAATCGCCAACCCTAACCCTAATCCGCCAAATGTTCGAGTTGTCGTGCTATCGGCTTGACGAAAGTATTCAAATACATATGGGAGAAAGTCTGGAGAAATGCCTCTGCCTGTATCTCTAACTTGAATCTGTGCTTCCTCCCCGATGCAGTTGAGTGTAATTCCTACGCTTCCACCTGAAGGTGTAAACTTAACAGCGTTAGAAACTAAGTTCCAGATGATTTGCTGTAAGCGAGCAGAATCTCCAAGGATTTGCCCTACCTCTGAGTCAAACACCGTCTCAACTCGAATTGATTTGGCTTCTGCCGCTAACTGCACGGTTTCGACTGCGGATTTAATTGTCGATGCTAGGTCAATTCGAGCCGTCTTCAGAATGACTTTACCACGCAAAATGCGGGAGACATCTAACAAATCCTCAATTAGTTGCACTTGTAACTTGGCGTTGCGTTCGATTGTTTCCAAAGCGTAAACCGTTTTTGCCGCATCTAACTTGCCGTTACGAAGCAAACTAGACCAGCCCAAAATAGGATTAAGCGGTGTTCGTAACTCATGGGATAGAACCGCCAAAAACTCATCTTTAATTCGGTTTGCAGTTTCAGCTTGCTTGCGTGCAACCTGTTCGCTCGCAAGCAGTTTTTCCCGTTCGGCTTCAGCGAGTTTTTGCTTCGTGATATCGCGTGAGATAACTAAGAGTTGTGTAACAATTCCTGATGCATCTCGCACAGGCGTAATAATCACATCCCACCATTTCGGCTTGCACTTAAAGGTGGGGCAGTAGCCTTGAAACCGACCGATATTGCCCAATTTGGCTGCTGCGATCGCAGTTTTGGCATTCTCCCAGTCTTGTCCCTGCCAAAAACTAAGCCAGTCGGCCTTTAGAATGGGCGTAAAATCCTCGATTTCCAAGAGGCACAACCCACCTGTATTGACGTAGAGAATTTCTCTGTTCAATGTTAAAATTTTGATGCAGTCAGTACTGCTTTCTAAAATGCGTTGCTTTAGCTCCTCGCTTTCTCGCAACGCTTCTGTTGCCTGCTTAGTCGCAGTAATATCAATGAGCAAACCATCCCAAGTATCTCCGTCTTCTGTTCGCAACGCACTTGCCCTGCCTTGAATCCACTTAAGTTGACCGCTAGGTGTGATAATTCTCCCTTGCCAATCCCAAGGTAGAAAGTTCTCGGCAGCAGCGGCAACCGATGCTTGAAATGAAGGTCGATCGTCAGGATGAATCAGGTTCCAAATTGAATTAGCGTCCTGTAACGCCGTTGATGGCTCTACTTCAAACAAATCACGACAACCAGAATTGACGAAGGTAAAGCGATCGCAGCCATCGACACCAGGTAGATAGCGATAAACCATCCCTGGCATGTTTGCGATGAGACTTTGCATCTGGGTTTGGCTTTGGTGCAGTGCCTGTTGAGTATACTCAGCCGTTTGACGGGCGCGACTGCTTTGTAAAGCAGCAGCGGTAAAGTCCGCAAGGCTCGTCATCAACCGCACATCTTCGCCATCGAACTGCCGTTGCTCATCGTGAGACATTATCCAAATTGTGCCGATAGCCTGTTCGTCAATGACTAAAGGAATGACTAAGCCCTCAGCGATCGCGGGTTTTGTCTGTTGCAAGTAAGTAAAATACCGTTCGGGGTACAAAAAAAGTTGAGTAGCTCGGTGTTCTAGGCACACCCCACAGGGGCTAAAATCGCTTGGGGTTGTCGCCTGCTCGTATTGCTCCAACTCTCCAGCCAGTGCCACCCAACGCAAAAGTTCCTCTCCACTCTTGTTTACCTCTATTAAGCTGACTCCGGCAGTTCCAGCTTGACAGAGATCCCTTGCAATAGTAACAAGAGTTTTAAGCATGGTTTGAGACGATTTTACCAGTTGCCGAGCCAGGATATGCATGGCTTGGTTCTCGGCTTGGAAGTCAGGTGTTCTGGGCAAACGACGAGCCAGTTGTGAGGTAATGAGAATATCTTCCAAATTAATCTGTCGCTCATCACCGATCATCGCCAATCTCCATCTCGGAAAAATACTGACTTAATAATGCTTTTGCTGGCACACCGATCTGACGCAACTGATTTTCAATCAACTTAAGTGCCATTGGGGACGGCGTACTACGTTCGTTCTCCCAACGATTCACAGTTTTGAATGAAACGCCTAAGAAAGCCGCAAACCTTCTTGAGAAAGATTAAGGTGTTGCCACAGTTTACAGACGCGGGGCGGAGATGGGGCTTGGCTTTATAATTAGTATTGCATTTTTTTATGCCTTTTTACCTAGAATAAAACAAAAGAGATCATCTCTATACACACTCTTTAATATTTGTCTACTGTTTTAAGCAGGGGCATTGTATGTACCAACTTAATATCCCGTTAATATCTGAAAAGTCTATTGTGACATTGACCTGCTTGCAACAAAAGCTGTGTGAGGGTTTGGAGATTTTGCATTTTTGACTTTATTTTCCGATCCCGGTTTTCTATGAAAGCTATAGTCTTCGTAACGTACCTTGAATTATCTGTGCCTAATAATCTCTAACTAAAAAATTAAATTGTCAGGTGCGTTACGCAATGCTTACACGCACCCTACGTTTTTAAAAGAACTATAGAAAAGATGATATCAAGTATCAATTCCAATGCGACGGTAAAGTTTCTCGTCGTTATCTAATATTTCATAATCGCGTTCGTGTGGTGAAAATCGAATCGATTCTTGCCTTCCTAATGCTAAAATTCCAAACTTAGTTAGACTTT